>JAGOFF010000253.1 GCA_017997315.1 Clostridia bacterium | reverse complement strand
GCCGAGGCCAGCCCCATCTTGTAGTAGACAAATCCCATGTTGTACAGGTACAGGGTGTAGAACAGCATGCTGTCCAGCGCGCCGCCGTCCACGCCGCCGACGATGTAGGCCGGGGTGAACGCCTGGAACGCCGAGATGATCTGCATGATGAGGTTGAAGATGATGATCGGGGAGAGCATCGGGAGCGTGATCCCGGTGAACCGGCGCATCGCGCCGGCGCCGTCGATCGACGCGGACTCGTACAGCTCCTGCGGGATCTGCTTGAGTCCCGCGAGGAAAATGATCATCGGCGACCCGAACTGCCAGACGCGCAGCAGGATCAGCGTGAGCAGCGAGTATCGGGGATTGCTGATCCAGCTGATCGAGGTGACGGACGCCGGCGCGCCCAGCATGCCGAGGAACTGGTTGAAGATCCCGTCGAGCCCGAACACCTGGCGCCACAGCACCGCGATCGCGACGCTCCCGCCCAGCAGCGCGGGGAGGTAGTAGACCGCACGGAACACCGGCAGCCCCGGCATGCGCCGGTTGAGGACCAGCGCGAGCAGCAGCGCGAACGCGAGCTGCAGCGGGACGCCGATCGCCACGTAGGTCAGCGTGACTTTGAACGACTGCAGGAACCGCGGATCGGAAAACAGCGTCTTGTAGTTCTCGAGTCCGATGAACGAGGGATCGGTGAACAGGTTGAAGTTGGTGAACGAGAGGTACAGCGACCGCAGGATCGGGTAGATGGAGAAGACCAGCAGCCCGATGATCCACGGCGCCAGGAACAGCAGCGGATACTTCCAGACATGCCAGGCCTTGCCGATGCGGGGCTTCCCTGGTTTCGCCAACCCTTGTCGTGTCGTCATGGTCGTCGATCTCCCTGTGGCGTCTGTCTATTGCTCATATTATCAGGTCATCTGATGACTTGTCAGCAATTGTGCCGTTCGGGGGATTCCCTGTCCAGGTGCGGACCGGAATCCCGGCGGCGGATCAGGCTTGCCTGCGGGATGTCGCGCGGCTTTCAGCCGGCGTCAGTAGATATATCGCTGCGCGTAGACTTCGAAACTCTTGTCCAGCGCGGCCTTCAGTCCTCGTTTGTCTTTCCTGCACATCGCCTCGAAGATCTCTTCGTGGTAGGTGCGCCCTTCAATTTCCTGCACGTTCCTCTGGCTCGTCGCGTTCCGCAGCGTCTCCTCGAACAACTCGATCAGGATCTCGCCGGTGCGGATGATGTACGGGTTGTGGGTGCTGCGCAGCACCGCCCGGTGAAAGTCCGCGTCATGCTGCGGAGTGATGAGGTCGGTGTTCTGGTCCGGGTCCTCCGCGGGATGGAGCACCGCCCGGATCGCTTCCCGGTCTTCGTCGTTCATGGTCTCGAGCGCCATGAACGTGTAGGCGGTCTCATAGATCTGTCGGAACTGGAGCAGCTCGGTCCGCGTCCCCTGCTGGAGGATCATCTGGAAGATCAGCGGATTGAGCGTGTCCTCCTTGGGAGCGCTGCACACGTAGGTCCCGCGGCCCTGTCTCGACTCCACGACCCCCGCGGCGTCCAGCATCTTGATGACCTCGCGGATGCTGGATTTGCCGACCCCGAAATGCTCGACCAGCTCGTTCTCGGACGGGAGCCGGCTGCCGGGTTTGAGCTCCCCGCTGAGCAGCATGTCCTTGAACGCCTGCAATACGCTCTTGACGATCGTCGAGCTGCGGATTTTGCCTTTGTAGCGGAAGTTCGGATCCATAATCCCTCGTGCCTCGTAAGCCGGGCGGACTGCCGGCGGGACGTGCGCCGGACCCCTCTGCCGATATCGGGGACGCTCCCCGTCGCCGGAGGATCCCTGCCGGTACCGGGGAGTCTCCCGGCACCGGACAGGGGCGGTGCGCTTCCCTGCTACTATACATCACCCGTCCGCCGGTCTGCCACACCCGGCGGAGGGCCGGCGTACCGGCCTACTCCCCGCTGCGGTTCAGGCTCGCGTCCGGCTGGAAACCGAGGTTCTCGTAGTGCTGGCGGCGCTTTTTCTCGTCGTCCTTGAGCTGCTCGATCGCAAGCGCCAGGACCTCCTCCGCGCGCTCGCGGGGGATGACCAGCACGCCGTCGTCGTCCGCGCAGACCACGTCGCCCGGATGGACCGTGACGCCCGCGCACTGCACCGGGACGTTGACCCCGCCGCTCTTGATGCGCCCGTACACGTGGTTGAACGTGCGCTTGGTCGAGAAGACCTTGACGCCTTCGAGGTTGCACTCGTACGAGTCGCGGCACCCGCCGTCGAGGACGGTGCCCGAGATCCCGAGCGTCATGGTGGTCATGCCGATCTCGGAGCCCCACAGACCGCCGGGATATCCGCCCATGTCGACCACGATGACCATGTCCTCGGCGGTCTCCTTTGTGACGCCGTTCATGAACGAGTAGGTGTCGGAACACCAGTCGGACAGTTCCTTGGAGTACTCGGCAAAGTTCCTGCATACCTTGACGTCCTTGCGGGCGGGCAGCAGCTTGACCGTGTAGGCGAAGCCGTGAAACTCGATGCCCGGACGGATCGGGCGCATGTCCTGGTTCATCGTCCCGGCGTTGACGAGCCCCAGCGCGTCCATCGCGTCGCCGAGATCGGCCAGCCTGCATTTGCGGATCGCGGTGATGAGTTCCTTGTTGTTCATGTCGGTTCTCCTCTTCCCTGTGTATTTTCCATGGGCGGGCCCATGGGGCGGCGGTGCCGTGCGCGGAAGGCCGCGCGGGGATCAGTTGATCGACTCGCGGTACATGATCCGGCGCATGATCATGGTCATGGACATCGCGAGCACAAAGATGACGACCGCGATGACGTTGCCGTAGCCGAGCTTGAAGTAGGTGAAGGCGTTGATGTACAGGTGCAGCGGCAGGACCTCCGTCGCGTGCACCGGACCCCCGTTCGTCATGATGACGATCAGGTCGAACGCGCGGAGCGCGCCGACGATCTGGAGGATGACGACCATCTTGATGATGTCCCAGGACAACGGGATGACCGCGTGCCGGATCAGCTTGAACCCGCTGCACCCGTCGAGCATCGCGCTCTCGATGACGTCCGCGGGCATGTGCATGAACCCGGCGTTGAAAATGATGACCTGGACCCCGCACGAGGCCCAGACCTGCGCGAGGATGACCGCGATCAGCGCGGTCTGCGAGGAGGCCAGCGGATTGACGTACTCCCCGCCGAGCGCCTCGACCAGCGGCTTGAACAGCCCCATGTTGCTCCCGTAGATGTGGTCCCACACAAAGCCGACCGCGACCGCGGGGAGGATGGTGGGCAGGAAGAACACGGTCTTGAAGAACCGGTGGCCTTTCATCTGGAGGTACACGACGTACCCGAGCGCGAAGCCGATCACGACCTGGAGCACGGTGGTCGCCGCCATGAAGATCAGCGAGTTCCGGAGCGAGAGCCAGAACCACTTGTCCCGGATGACCAGCCGGTAGTTGTCCAGCCCGGCGAAATGCTTGGTGCTGAGGGTCTCCCACTGGTAGAGGCTGAGGAACAGCGACTGCGCGATGGGGTTGATGACCAGCCACAGATAG
>JAGOFF010000252.1 GCA_017997315.1 Clostridia bacterium | reverse complement strand
GCCGGACTCGGTCCCCCCGCCCGGGAGCCGCGAGATCCCGTCCATGACGTACGCCGCGAGCAGCTGCGCGACAAAGAACGCGCCCATGAACGACGCGGCCGCGAGCGAAGGGTTGGAGTCACGGTACTCGGTGGTGATCTTGTTGGACAGCGCGGGCATGATCGTCCCGATCGCCATGCCGACGAGCACGGAACCCGCGTACGCCGCCCCGATCCCGCGGACCTGCCCCGCGAGCACCAGCCCGCCCGCGGCCAGCAGATACCCCCACGGCAGCACCGCGATCCCGAACCGGCGGGACAGCCGGCCGTACAGCAGCGAGGATCCGAACGATCCGAGGCTGAACAGCGACACGCAGGTCCCGGCGGCGCCCGCCGTCCCGGTCCCGGTCTCCTCGAGCAGGTACGAGATGCCCGCGGCGTATTCGAACATGCAGATCGCGAACAGGCAGTGCATCCCGGTGATGTATCCCAGCACACGGTTGATCCGGAAGCGCTGCCGCGGAGCGTCCCCCTCCCGATGGACCATCCGCCCGTCCGGGAGCCAGGCCGCGGTCACCGCGATGCCCGCGAACGCGATCAGGTAGACGAGGAACACCCGGTTCCAGCCATAGCCGACCAGCCAGCCCCCCGCGATCCCGTAGAATACCCCGAGGATCGAGATCCCGGCGCTCTGCAGCCCGAACAGCCGCTGCGCGGCGTATCCGTCGAAATACCGCGGGATCAGGCTGGTCTGGAACGGCGCGACCAGCCCGACGCCCAGTCCGGTCAGCGCGCGCGCGGCGAGCAGCAACCCGAAGTCACGGAGGAAAAACGCGAGCACCCCCGATACGAGCGCCAGCCCGAATCCCGCCAGCACGAGACGGCGCGCCCCGAACCGCTCCGCGAACGCACCCGAAACCAGCATGCCGGGCACGATGCTGATGTTGGCCACCGTCAGCAGCAGCGACACCGTGGTCTGGGACAACGCGGGAAACGCGCGCCCGATCTCGGCCAGTCCCGCGGAGACCGCGTTGCCGTGGATCTGGAGCAGGCAGAGTGTCAGGATCGCGACCGACAGCCGGGTGTCGGCGGCGTGGGAGCGGGGCTCGGCATAGGCGACCGTATGGAGTTTCAATGTCATGGGACCATCCTGCGGGTCGGCGGCGGCCCGGTGAATCCGACGGCCGCGGCGGCGGAGGAACAGGGTGGATCAGGGATGGGTCAGTCGGTGCGGTCCGGGCGAGTCCGGCGTTCGAGTTCGGTCAGCGCCGCGAGCGCCTGGTCGCGGTCCGAACCGCACATGCCAGGTTCGGGGCGGAGAGCGGCGCACACCGCGGGGCGTTCCGGCCTGCCGAACAGCCGGCACCGCAGATCCCCGTCCAGCTGCGCGCACCGGACTCCCGCGGGCTTGCCCTCCGGATGTCCGGGGAGCGGGGTTGAGATCGAAGGGGCGATGCAGCAGGCTCCGCAGCCCGGACGGCACTCCATGCGGCGCTTCAGTCCCGGACGATCGTCATGCCGAACGGGGCGAGCGAGAGCTGCGCGAGCTTGAAGCTTTGTAGCGCGAACGGGATCCCGACGATGGTCACCGCGAACACCAGAGCCGCGGCCAGGTTCGCGAGCGCGAGCTCCCACCCGAACAACAGGATCCAGAGGACGTTCCCGAGCACCATCGAGCATCCGCCGCGGCCCGCGGTCTCCACGTGCCGGCCGAACGGGGCGAGCTGGAATCCCGCGAGCTTGAAGCACTGGATCCCGAACGGAATCCCGACCACCGTCGCGCACAGCACAAGCCCCGCGACGCCCCAAAGGATAGCCGAGACCAGTCCGCCCAGCACCAGCCAGGCGAGATTGCCAAGAAAACGCAGCACGGGCATCGTGTCCGCCGCCTTTCGTTCATTCATTGATAAAACTATATCATGCGGGAGAGGGATGGAAAAGCCGGTCGTCCCGTGCGGGGACGACCGGCCCGGAGCGCGCGTGTCAGAGCGTGATGTCGAAGTCGATCTCGGTGTTGGCCGCCATTTCCGCGAAGACCCGGCCGACGATCCCCACCGCCTCCTCGATCTGCGCGTCGGTGTGGGTCGCGGTGTAGCTCGTCCTCAGCAGGCAGTTCTCGAGCTGGACCGCGGGCGGGAGCACGGGATTCACGTATACCCCGCTCTCGAGCAGGTACTTGGCGGTGAACAGTGTGCGTCCGATGCTCCCGGTCAGGATCGGGATGATGGGCACGAGCGTGTTGCCGGAATCGTGCAGCCGGACGTGCGGGAGCGCGGACAGCATCTGCCGGGCCTTGCCCGCGATCTCGTTGAGCCGCCTGACCCGCCAGGGCTCGGCCTCGAGGATGCGCAGCGACTCGCGCGCCGCGGCGACCTGCGCGGGCGGAATGGAGGCGCTGAAGATGAACGGCCGCGCGGTGTGCCGGATGTAGTCGATCACGCACCGGCTCCCGACGATCGCGCCGCCGAGCGAGGCAAAGGTCTTGGAGAAGGTGTTCATGATGATGTCAACCTCGTCCTCGAGCCCGAAGTGTTCCGCCGTCCCCCGGCCGGCCGCCCCGAGCACCCCGACCGCGTGCGCGTCGTCGATCATGATGCGCGCGCCGTACTTGCGCGCCAGCCGCACGATGCCCGGAAGGTTGCAGATCTCGCCCTCCATGCTGAAAACCCCGTCCGACACGATGAGGATGCCGGCGTTGGGGTCCTCGGAGCACTTGGCGAGCAGCCGCTCGAGGTCCTCCATGTCGCTGTGCTTGTACTTGATCGTACGGGCGAAGCTCAGGCGGGTGCCGTCCACGATGCTCGCGTGGTTCATGCCGTCGGACAGGATGTAGTCCCCGCGGCCCGCGATTGCGGACAGGATGGACAGATTGGTCTGGAACCCGGTCGAGACGATCATCGCGTCCTCTTTGTGCAGGAAGGCCGCGAATGCGCTTTCAAGCTCGAGGTGCATGTCCAGGGTTCCGTTGAGGTAGCGAGAGCCCGAGCAGCCGGAGCCGTATTTTTCCACCGCGCGGATCGCGGCCTCCTTGACCCGGGGATCGGACGTCAGCCCGAGGTAGTTGTTGGACCCCAGCATGATCGTGCGCCGGCCTTCCATGATGACCTCGGTGCCCTGGCCGCTCTGCAGCGAGTGGAAAAACGGGTACAGGCCGGCCTCCTTGGCCTCCTGAACGCGGGTGTACTCCCGGCACTTCTGGAACAGGTCCATGTCTGTCCTCCCGCGGTGGTCCGTGCGGGCGCCTTCGCCCGTCCACGCCTTAAAGGTTTGACCACCAAAGTACCTAGATGATACCACGGAAAGTCCAGTGTGAACACCGGTCCGCCATCCCCCTCCCGCGGAACCCGGAAACCGTCGTAGGCGATCATCGGAACACGATTCGACGAAACACGCTCCGATGATGGATTGCAGGGCGCGTGAAGACAAAGCCGACGCGGTCAATACGGGTGTCGGATTCCGCCATCGCCGGTATACTGGTTCCGGGCGGAACAAGTGATTCCGATATGCAGGGAGTCTGGTCATGGTGCTGTATCACTACTACGAGCGGGCAAGGGGTCCGCTGCGC
>JAGOFF010000025.1 GCA_017997315.1 Clostridia bacterium | reverse complement strand
CCGGGTGGAAGGTTTCTATTCCTGTTTCTTTCCCTACTTTCTGCTGCTGGGGGCGATCCAGGCATGCATGCTCGGCGCGGTGCTGATCGCCAAGGAGGAGCGGGATCATTCCGCGGACTTCCTGTTCGCCAAGCCGGTCACCCGCAACCGGGTGGTCACGGCCAAGCTGCTGGCGGGGCTGTTCCAGGCACTGGTCTTCAACCTGGTCACGCTGGCCGCCTCGGTGTACCATGTCGAACAGTACAACACGTCCGGGGCTCCGCTGGCCGGCAGGATCGCCGTCATGATGCTCGCGCTGTTCGTGTTCCAGGTCACCTTTCTTGCGGTCGGCATCGCATTCGGCGCAAACCTGCGGAATGCCCGGGGCGCCACCTCGGCCGCGGCCGGTGTCATCCTGGGGACGTACTTCCTGTCCGTCGGGATCGACATGAACGGAAAACTCGGGTTCCTGAGGTATCTGACGCCGTTCAAGTATTTCCCGGCGCAGGACCTGATGTCCGGGGAATCCATCGCGTGGTGGGCGCTCCTGCTGTGCGCCGTCTGGACGGCAGCCAGCCTCGCCTGCGCCTATATGCGTTTCAAAAGGAGGGATCTGACCGTATGAATTACTATGTCGCGGACATCTTCACCGATCGCCGGTTCGGCGGGAATCCTGCGGGGGTCTGCCTGCCGGATCATCCTCTGGATGCGGAAACCATGCAGCGGATCGCCGCCGAGAACAATCTGTCCGAAACCGCCTTTGCGACACCCTGCGGAACGGATTCCCGGGATTGGGATCTGCGCTGGTTCACCCCCGAAGTCGAGATCGACCTGTGCGGACATGCTACGCTCGCAACCGCATTCATCCTGATGAACCATGTGGATCCCGACCTGCGGCATGTCGCGTTCCGCACGATGAGCGGGGTCCTGACCGTCGACCGGGAGGGGGATGTGTACCAGATGGGATTCCCGCGCCGTCCCGGTCGTCCCTGTCCGGTGCCGGACGGGCTGGAGGAGGCACTCGGCGCGCCGGTCCTGGAGGCGGTGTGTTCACGAGACCTGCTGGTGCTGCTGCGGGACGAGGCGGAAGTGGCGGGACTTTGTCCGGATCACACGGCGTTGGCCCGCGCGACCGACGCGTTCGGGATCATCGCGACCGCACCGGGTTCGCAATGCGACTTCGTATCGCGGTATTTCGCTCCGGGGGCGGGAATTCCCGAGGATCCCGCGACCGGTTCGTCGCACTGCACGCTGATTCCCTACTGGAGCGGGCGGTTGGGGAAAACACAGATGACCTCCCGACAGCTGTCCCGCCGCGGTGGCGCTTTCCTGTGCGGCGACGAAGGGGACCGGGTGCGGATCGGCGGCCGCGCGGTCCTGTATCTGGCAGGCAGGATCACCGTCGACTGATCCGGGCCGCACCGCTCGTCCTCTCCGGCCGGATGGCTTGTTTCCGCGGTTTTACCGACGATGTCTTGACACATGTGCATGTCAACGACATGCTAAATGGAAACAGCAACGTCCGGCGGCCCTTTTCCGACATCTTTCCACCGGGCGGCGAAAGGCATGGTGCACACATGGAGATCCGAAAAAGAGCAGAATTGAAACTCCTGTACGACCGTCCTCAACAGGGGATCGTCGATTCGCCCGAATGGATGTTTGTCCAGGCGCTGTGCGACGGAAGGTCCGACGATGTCGCCGCATTGTTCGACGAGACGAAGCAGTTCGGCAAGGATGCCAGCGCTGCGGACATGCCGTTCGGACGGTTCGAAGGCAAGTCCGGGATCCGGGCCATGGCCGGGCGCTGGCTTTCGGAATACCGCGCGGTCAGCGCGACAGCCGAAGCCTTCTTCCAGACCCGTTCCGGCGGACGATCCGTGACCGAAGTGGTCGTAAGCTTTGTCGTCGACGGGATGATCGACGAAGTCCCGATGTTTGTTGTGGGCGACCTGCGGGCGCACAGCCTGCTCGATGAAGTACGCGTCTATCATCACTGCACGTTCCTGCCGCAGTACCAGCCGTACCGGAAGCCGATGTTCCGGTCCGCCCATCTGGAAATGGGGGATCCCGGCCTGCTGACCGGCGCGGTCCGCGAGTACTACGCCGCACTGCACCACGTGCCGAGCGTGGACGTCGAGCGTGTCGTAAGGTGCACCAGCGACGACTGCAAGTTCGGCGGATACGGCCCGGCCGGTTCGGTTCCCGCCCCGCACGACCACGCGACGATCCGGAAAAACTACTCCCATATGGCGACGTACATTCCGAAGTGGGTGGGCATGCGCTACGAGACGCTCATCGACGACGGCGTCACCGGCGTGATCGAATGGGTCCACATCGTCACCGACGCCGGCGTGAGCGAAGGGGGCCGGGTCTGCCTGTCCGGAATCGCGGCGTACATGCGCAACGAGGACGGCCTGATCTGCTCGATCCGGATCAGCGATTATGCCGGATACGAGAAAACCATCGACTGGTCCAAAGCCTCCACCCCTCGGGAAGAAGCGTTTGCGATCAACCGGATCCATGAATTCCCGGCGGGGTGCGGACTCAAAGAGCAGGACTGAACCCGCCGCCGCATATCGAAAATGGCTGGTTTATATGAAAGGAATGAGCCCGGACTCCCGGGCTCATTCCTTTTGATTTTCTCCGTGATCCGGTTGTGGTCGGGCGGAGGAATGGGTATGATGGACAAGACCTGCAGTTTGCAATTATATTTAAAGTTATCTTTTGTTTATTACGCTGTATAGAAACAGCCAAAATCGATATCGGGAGATATGGGAATGTACTCACTTCTACTTGTCGTCATCTATATCGCGTTTATCAGTTTGGGGCTCCCCGACTCGTTGCTCGGATCCGGATGGCCGGCCATGCATCTTGTGCTGGATGTCCCGCTCCCCTACATGGGAATCGTTACCATGGTGATTTCCGGTGGGACGATCGTATCCAGCCTGATGTCCTACAAGCTGACAAGAAAGCTCGGCACGCAGATTGTAACGGTTGTCAGCGTATTCCTCACCGCTGTCGCTTTGCTTGGTTTTTCCTTTTCCACAAAGTTCTATATGTTGATTTTGTTCGCGGTTCCCTATGGTCTCGGAGCGGGCGCGATCGACGCGGCGCTGAACAACTACATTGCCATCCATTATTCCTCCAGGCACATGAGCTGGCTGCATTGCTTCTGGGGTGTCGGAACGGTGATCAGCCCCTTTGTCATGAGTTATGCGTTGACAACCTCTACCTGGAATAAAGGATATCGTCTGATCGCCATCGTTCAAATCTGCATAGGGCTTGTCCTGCTTGTCACCTTGCCTCTGTGGAAAGTGAACCGCAGCAGAACCGTGAGCGAGAGCAAAACCAAGAGTCTGGGGCTTGCGGACGCTTTGAAGATCAAGGGGGTTCCCTCCCTACTTCTCGGTTTTTTCGCTTACTGTTCCGCCGAAGCGACTGCGATGGGCTGGGCAAGCACCTATCTTGTTGAAGTCAAAGGAACGTCGGCGGAAAGGGCCGCCGCCTTCGCCTCCCTGTTCTTCATCGGGTTGACGGCAGGAAGGTTCCTGGGCGGTTTCCTGATGGATCGGCTGGGAGACCGGAAAATGATCCGGCTGGGCTCGTATATCCTATTGTCAGGAATTGCCTGCCTGCTTGTACCGGTCGATCTCGAATTCCTTTCTCTGGTCGGGTTTATCGTGATCGGGCTTGGCTGCGCTCCCATCTATCCCTGCATCATCCACTCCACACCGGCCAATTTCGGCACGGAAAACTCCGGTGCGATCATCGGGATACAGATGGCAAGCGCCTATGCCGGCACGACATTCATGCCTCCACTGTTCGGCTTCCTCGGGAGATGGATCAGCTTCAAGATCCTTCCTGTCTATCTCGTCGTTTTCGTTGTGCTGATGCTGTACATGACAGGAAAAACATACCGACTGACGGCCTATGAAGAAAACCTCCGGTAGAGCAGGCTGCAGGACGGATCCACCGCCGCAATCTCTCCCGGTACGGGATGAATGCACATGAAGAAACCCCGCGGGCTCGATGTCCACGGGGTTTCTTCAAAACATTACAATATCCTGCCCTGACATAAAAGAGGACCGCATCAGCGGTTCACGCCCGCTTAGGACTCGATCCTTCCCGTCACCTTTTGTTCTCTCGCACGGAGGATCTGGTCCAGATGCCGACGCAGACCGGCCATCCATTCCGGCTCATTCTCAAAGCGCTCTGCAACACAGCGCAGAACGCGCGCATAGCCGAACAGGTCGACAAAACGGCGCATGAGGGGACGAATGGCGTCCGTATCATCGGGCAGCTCTCTCTCCGAGCGGTAACCCCGGCAGAAGTCCTGTGCCGCCGCACACATGGCTCCTTCGTCCAGCTGTTCGCTCAAAGAGTCCAGAGCCTGCTCCACATCCAGTGCATACCAGTGATACATGCCGTCGTCGAAGTCAATGACGGCACAGCAGCCGGAATCTCTGTCATAAAACACGTTGTCCGGCTCAAAGTCATAGTGGACCAATCCGTAGCTGTCAGTATCCACCGGCAACGCAGCGAGCGCTTCCCGCAGCGCGGCCGCTTCCTCGATCATGCATTCGGAGGCACTGTATGCGGCGAGCGTCTCCGCCGTCCAATCCAGGGCGTCGAGGTGATTCCATTTCCGGATCTGCGGCACATAGGCACGGGAAAGCGCGTGCAGCCGGCCCAGCGTCTTCCCGTAGGCAAACAGCACATCCGGCGAAAGCTCGACCGCTTCCAGCGCGGCTCCCGGAACCGCGTGGAACACTGTGGCGTAGTACTCTCCCCACTCGGTGTCAAGCTGCAGACAGAGCTCTCCGCTGTCCGCGCATACGGGCTCAAGCGCGGGATAACCGTTCGCACGAAGCCAACTGACAAATTCCAGTTCCCCGAGAACATTGTTCTTCCGTTTCTCCTCCACCGGCGCCAACCGCAAAAAGCAGACTTCACCGCTCCGGCGAAAAGGGTAGATTGCGTTGGATGAGATCCGGAACCGGGACAGCATCTCCTTCAGATCGTCAGTATCATGCTCCCAGTTTTCCAGAGCCTTCTTCGCCAATCCGTAGTTTTCAAACAAATACTTCAGTTTCAGCACAGCCTGTTCCCTTTCTGTCATCAAAATAAACAACGGCACTCCTGATCAACAGAAGCGCCGATTTACAGCCGTCAGAAAGCATAAGTGCCGAGCTTATGTGCCTTCAGAGTGAGCCGCATCGCTTCCGTTTTTCATCATACGAACGATCATCATGATTGCGACTCACCTGCCTTTCCCGACAAGGATACCACCGATACAGGGATTACCAAGAACCAGGAAGGAGAAGCCTGGAATCGGGTCCGCCAAGCGCAGGCAGGGAGGCCGGGAAATCTGTCAGGTATTTCCGTCTGGACATGTTGGGAAATAGAAGAACGCCGACGCTGACACTCATCGTATCAACATCGGCGTTCTAGCTTGGCTGCCGGAGAAGGATTCGAACCCTCACAGACTGATCCAGAGTCAGTAGTGCTACCATTACACAATCCGGCACCGCAGTGAGTGAAATTATAACACCCGCTGAACCGTCATGCAAGCCGGATTTTCGGGTTTTCCCGATGTGTCATGAAATGGCTGAAACGCCTTTGGCGCTAAGCCGGAAGAGTTGTTTCAGCGTCGGTTGCGCAGCTCGTCGTGGATCTCGTCCAGCGTGATGCCCTGATTCACCATGACGACTTCGATGTGATAGATCAGGTCGCTGATCTCGTAGACCAGTTCGCTTCGGGAGTCGTTCTTTGCGGCGATGATGACCTCGGAGGCTTCTTCGCCGATTTTCTTGCACATCTTGTCCAGCCCCTTGCCGAACAGGTAGTTGGTGTAGGAGCCTTCCTTTGGATGAGCTTTCCGGTCGACGATGACGGCATAGACTTCGTCCATGATCTCACCTATTCTGCTCATGGTACACCTCCTCTTTTCTTCATTATAACCGTTTCGCTCCGCGGCGTCAGCGATGCCTTCCCGGCCGGGACAGTTCGGACAGGTCACGGTAGAAGCAGGACCGGTTCCCGGTGTGGCAGGCCGGGCCGTCCTGGATCACACGGAACACGATGGAATCCGCATCGCAGTCGACCTGCGCGGACACGACATGCTGGTAATGACCCGAGGTTTCCCCCTTGAGCCACAGGCAGTTGCGGCTGCGGCTGCGGTAGTGCATGCGCCCGGTTTCAAGGGTCTTGAGAAACGCTTCCCGGTCCATGAACGCCTGCATCAGCGGAGAACCGTCCGCACTGTCCAGGGTGACCGCGACGACCAGCCCGGATGCATCCTTTTTTAGCGCATCCCAGATCCGGATCCGGGCCGCCTCGTCAAATCCGTCTGCAAACGCTTCCGGTCCGAACCCTGCGCTCATGTTCCCGCCTCCCCGCCGGCCGCCGGCATGCGTACCGGAATTCCCCGATCCGCCAGATATCGTTTGAGGTCCATGATGTCGATCTCCCCGAAATGGAACAGACTGGCGGCGAGTACCGCGTCCGCACCGCCCGCGACGATTCCGTCGCGGAAATCCTCCATGCTTCCGGCCCCGCCGGAGGCGATCACCGGAATCCCGACCGCGTCCGCGACCTGCCGGGTGATGGCATTGTCGTACCCGCTTCGCGTCCCGTCCCGATCCATGCTGGTGAGCAGGATCTCACCCGCGCCAAGCCGCTCCGCTTCGCGCGCCCAGGCGACCGCCTCGAGCCCGGTCGGCCGGGTTCCGCCCGCAACGACCACCTCGCAGCCGCCTGCCGGGCCGCGGCGCACATCGATGGCGACGACGATGCATTGGCTGCCGAACGCTTCGGCGGCCCGGGTGACCAGACCCGGATCCGCAACCGCGGCGGAGTTGAGCGAAATTTTGTCCGCGCCTGCCTGCAGGATCGCCCGGATGTCCTCGACGGTACGGATGCCGCCACCGACCGTGAACGGGATGAATACCTGCTCCGCGACCCGCCGGACCATGTCGATTACGGTGCTTCGGGCTTCAAGCGTCGCGCTGATGTCCAGAAAGACCAGCTCGTCCGCGCCGGACCGGTTGTATGCCTTGGCGGCCTCCACGGGATCGCCCGCGTCCCGGAGGGAGACGAAGTTGACGCCCTTGACGACGCGTCCGTCCTTTACATCGAGGCAGGGGATGATCCGTTTCTCAAGCATGCTCCCAGATCCACCTTTCCTTCGTAGATCGCCTTGCCGACAATGACGCCCGCGGCGCCGGTCGCCCGGACGTCCTCGATGTCCCGCAAGCTCCCGATCCCGCCGGACGCGATGACCGCAATGCCGGTCCGTTCCACCATTTCACGCGTGCTCTCCAGTGCCGCGCCGCCCAGCATGCCGTCGCGGGAGATATCGGTATACACCAGTGTCCGCGCGCCCAGATCCCGCATCCGGAGCGCTAGCACGACCGCATCCACGCCGCCGCCGCGCGTCCATCCGTCCACGCCGGCCTCGCCGTCGCGCGCGTCGATGCCGATGGCGATCCGGTCGGGGTATGCCGCCAGCGCGGCTCGGGCGAATGCGGGGTCGCGCACCGCCGCGGTTCCGAGCACAAGCCGGGACAACCCCGCAGCCAGCAGCGCTTCGACCGATTCCATGGACCGGATGCCACCGCCTGTCTGGATGTGAAGCCCGGTCTGCGCGGCGATCCGGAGGATGACCGGACGGTTCACCGGCAGGCCGGTACGCGCGGCGTCCAGATCCACGATGTGGATCCACTCCGCGCCTGCCTCGCGGAATCCCGCCGCCACCGCCAGCGGATCGTCCGAGTAGCGGGTGGCGTCTTCATAATCGCCCTGGCGAAGGCGCACGCAGCGGCCGCCGAGCAGATCGATCGCAGGATAGATGATCATCGCACGTCCCCCATGCGCCGGAGCCAGCGGCGCAGGATGTCGATTCCGCGGTCGCCGCTCTTTTCGGGATGGAACTGAAAAGCGTCGATCGGACCGGATGTGACCGAAGCCGTAAACGGGATGCCGTGGTCCGTCACCGAGGATATGACGTCCGGGTCCTCCGGATCGACGTAGTACGAATGGACGAAGTAGACGCTTTCCCCTTCACGGAGCAGCGACTCCGCTCCCTCCCGGGCTTCGCGTCCGCGCAGCGAGATCCGGTTCCAGCCCATGTGCGGGATCTTGATCCCCGCGGCGGGGGGAAGGCGCCGGACCCGTCCGCGCAGGATGCCGAGTCCCTCGGCTCCGTCCTCCTCGCTGTACTCGAACAGCATCTGCATGCCGAGGCAGATCCCGAGAAACGGCTTGCCGCCCGATACGGCGTCGCGTACGACCCGGTCCAGCCCGCGCCCGCGCATGTTCGCCATGGCAAGACCCATCGCCCCGACGCCGGGGAGTACGATGGCGTCCGCGGCGCCTGCCGCATCCGGGTCGGAGAGGACGGCGCAGTCCGTGCCAAGCCATGCCAGCGCTTTACGGACGCTCCCGAGGTTTCCCATCCCGTAGTCCAGGATGGCGATCATCCAAGCGTCCCTCCGGTGAGTCGTTCGTATGCGTCCCGGTATTTCTGCGCGGTCTTTTCGATCACCTCGGCCGGAAGGGCCGGCGCGGGATAGGTCTTGTCCCAGTCGAGCGTCTCGAGATACTCGCGCAGGTACTGTTTGTCAAAGCTCTTCTGCGCCCGTCCGGGCTTGTAGTCCGCCAGGTCCCAGAACCGCGAGGAGTCCGGGGTGAACAGCTCATCCGCGATCGAGAGGGTCCCGTCGAGCATTCCGAACTCAAATTTGCTGTCCGCGAGGATGATGCCGCGCGCCTCGGCGAACGACGAGGCAAAGGCATAGAGGGCGAGGCTTTTCGCACGCAGCTCGGTCGCCATCCGGTCCCCGACGAGGTCGCACAGCTGCGCGAACGTGATATTCATGTCGTGCCCGTCGGCCGACTTGGTCGAGGGGGTGAACAGCGGTTCCGGGAGCTTGTCGGCCTGCCGGAGCCCCGCCGGCATACGCATCCCCCCCACCGTGCCGTGCTGCCGGTATTCCTTGAGCGCGGAACCCTCGAGGTAGCCGCGCACGATGCATTCCGCCGGCTGCATCACGGCTTTCCGCACCCACATCGACCGGCCGGCCAGCCGGTCCGCATATGCGGACAATCCATCCGGATACTCCTTCGGGTCCGTGGAGATCACGTGGTTCGGGACGATGTCCGCGGTCTTGCCGAACCAGAAGGCGGAAATCCCGTTGAGGACGGTTCCCTTGTCCGGGATCAGTTCGTCGAATACGACGTCGAACGCGGATATGCGGTCGGTAACGATCATCAGCAGCGAATCGCCGAGATCGTACATCTCGCGGACTTTCCCCTTGGCCATCACCGGCCTGCCGAGGAACGCGGTGTCACGCATCAGTTCTGACATGGTCAACCTCCAAAAACATCTGTGTCAAAGTACCCCTTTGGTGGACGGCACGCCCTTGCGCCGCGGATCGGATTCACAGCCTTCGCGCAGCGCGCGGGCGAACGCCTTGAACAAAGCCTCTATGGCATGGTGGTCGTTGCCGGCCCCCGCGCATGTCAGATGGAGCGTGATGCCGGCGTTGAACGCCAGCGCGCGGAAGAACTCCTCGGTCAGGCCGGTATCGAACCCGCCGACCCGGTCGCCCGCAAACGGGGCGTCCATTTTCAGGAACGGACGGCCGGACAGGTCGACGGCGGCGCTGGCGAGCGCCTCGTCCATCGGAACGACCGCGTATCCGTAACGGCGGATGCCTGTCTTGTCGCCGAGCGCCTGGGCGATGAGCCGGCCCAGGACAATGCCGGCATCCTCGACGGTATGGTGCGCGTCGACCTCGAGGTCGCCCTGCGCGCGCAGTTCGATGTCGATCAGGGAGTGCCGGGCCAGCAGGTCCAGCATATGGTCAAAGAAACCGATCCCGGTCGTCGCGTCGCAGCGCCCTTCGCCATCCAGATCGATCGAGGCCCGGATGCGGGTCTCCCGGGTCGTGCGTTCCCATTGCGCCTTGCGTTCCATTTTTTCCCTCACGCTTCCGCCGCCCCCGGCGCGTCCGCGACCCGGGGCAGGATCCCCTCCAGCGCGGCGCACAAGGCGTCCATGTCTTCCGGCGTCCCGACCGAGATCCGAAGATACCCGTCGATCCGGGGTTTCTCGAAGTACCTTACCAGTATACCTTCTTCCCTCAAGGCGGTGTACAGCACACGGGCCGGCACGCCGGGCATGCCCGCGAACAGGAAGTTCGCCGCCGAGGGAACGACGTCGAATCCGAGTTCGGCCAGTTTTGCCGCGGTTTTCTCGCGGGTCGCGACGATCCGGTTCCGGTTCTCCTCGAACCAGGCGCCGTCCGACAGCGCGGCCACACCGGCCGCCTCCGCGATCCGGTCCACCGGGTAGGAGTTGAACGAGTCGCGCACCCGCTCCAGCCCTTCGATCAGTTCCCGGGAGCCGATGGCGAAACCCAGCCGGGAACCGGCGAGTGCGCGGGACTTTGAAAATGTCATGACGACAAGCAGGTTGTCGTACTTCCCGACAAGGGGCAGCGACGACTCCCCGCCGAAGTCGACATAGGCTTCGTCGATGATGACCACCCGTCCGGTATCCGCGGCGACCAGCCGCTCGACCGATTCCAACGGGAGGGCCCGGCCGGTCGGCGCGTTGGGGTTTGCCAGCGCGATGCCGCCGGACGGGGCCGCAAGCGCCTCGACCGGAACCCCGAACGTGCGGTCCAGCGGAACCGTGCGGTAGGGAATCCCGTACTGCTCGGCATAGACCGGATAGAAACTGTAGGTGATGTCCGGGAAAGCGATCGGCCGCCCCTCCGGCCCGGTCTCGAAAAAAGCCTGGAACGCAAGCGCCAGCACCTCGTCGGAGCCGTTCCCGACAAAGATGTTTTCGACCGGAAATCCGTAGTAGTCCGACAACGCCTGACGCAGCCGGAGGGAAACCGGATCCGGATACAGCCGCAGCGAAGCGGGATCCGTATCCCGCAGCACGCGTGCCACCGCATCCGACGGTGGATAGGGACATTCGTTGGTGTTGAGCTTGATGAACGCCCGGTCCCGGGGCTGCTCGCCGGGCACATACGGGGTGATCCGCCGGGTGCGTTGGTTCCAGAACCGGCTCATCGTGTCTCACCTCCCCGGCCGAAACGGGCGCGGATCGCTTCCGCGTGCGCCCACAGCCCTTCGGACTCCGCGAGCGTGACCACCTGTCCGGCACAGGCGGCGAGCGCGTCCCGCGAATACCGGATGACGTTGATCCGTTTGAGAAAATCCGTGGCGTTGAGCGGTGAAAAGAAACGCGCGGTTCCGCTGGTCGGGAGTACATGGTTGGGACCGGCGAAGTAGTCGCCGAGCGGCTCCGGGCTGAACGCGCCGAGGAAAACCGCCCCGGCGTTCCGGATCCGCGGAAGCAGCTTTTCCGGATCCGCGGTGCAGATCTCAAGGTGCTCCGGGGCGAGTTCGTTGGCAAACGCGACCGCGGCGTCCAGATCGGGCACCAGCAGGATCGCGGCGTACTCCGCCAGGGACTTTTCCAGGATGTCCTGCCGGGGGAGGCGTTCCGCGCGGGCTTGGATGCATTTGGAAGTCCGGCGCGCGACCGTTTCGCTGTCCGTGACCAGGATGGCGGACGCCATCAGGTGCTCCGCCTGCGACAGGAGGTCGGCCGCGAGCCAGTCCGGGTCCGCGTCCCGATCCGCGATGATCAGGATTTCGCTCGGTCCGGCGAACAGGTCGATGTCCGTCTGCCCGAAGACCATCCTTTTGGCGGTGTTCACGTAGATGTTGCCCGGGCCGCAGATCTTGTCGACCCGGGGGACGGTGGCGGTCCCGTAAGCCATCGCGGCGATCGCCTGCGCCCCGCCGATCCGGTAGATCTCACCCGCACCGGCCGCGCGCGCCGCCGCCAGGATGACCGGCGCGACCGATCCGTTCGGCAGGGGCGGCGTGCACATGACCACTCTCCGGACTCCGGCGGCCCGCGCGGGCAGGAGGTTCATCAGGACAGAGGACGGGAGAGGGGCCGTACCGCCCGGCACATATACTCCGACGGTGTCGAGCGGGCGTATGATCACGCCGGTGACCGCACCGTTCCCGGCATCCCGCGTGAATCCCGCGGGCAAACCCTCCCTGTGGAAAGCCAGCACGTTCTCCGCCGCCTTGCGCAGCGCGTCCGTCACCGCCGGATCGACCGCCGCGCAGGCCCGATCGATCTCCCCTTCCGTCACCCGGAAGTCTTCGGGGCGCAGCCGGACCCGGTCGTACCGTTCCGTCCATTCGGCGACCGCTTCGTCCCCGCGGGTACGGACCGACCGAAGAATGTCCGCCACCGACGCAGTGACCGCTTCGGAGTCCATCTTGCCGCGCATCCCGATCTTTTCCGTGATCCCGGCCAGGTCGCCGGGTCCGGCCACGGTCACCGGTACATCAAACCGCGTCACTGTATCTTCCCTCCGCCGCTCTTCCGTCTTTCCAGCGCGTCGCGCACCGATGCGACCAGTGCGTTGATGCGCCGGGCTTTCATTTTCATGCTGACCCGGTTGACCACCATCCGCGCGCTGACGTCCGCAATGGTCTCGAGGACCTCGAGTCCGTTCTCCCGCAACGTGCGCCCGCTTTCCACGATGTCGACGATCACCTCGGCAAGCCCCGTCAGCGGGGCGAGTTCCACGGATCCGCTGAGCTTGATGATCTCGACGCTTTCATGGCGTACCGTTTCGAAATGGCGTCGGGCGATGGCGGGGTACTTGGTGGCGACCCGCTTGTTGGGAATCGTGTGCAGCCGGTCCCGGAGCTCCGCCTGCCCGCAGACGCACAGGCGGCACTGCCCGAACCCGAGGTCGAGCACCTCGTACAACCGGCGGCCTTCCTCCAGCAGGGTGTCCTTGCCGACCACCCCGACGTCCGCAGCCCCATAGTCCACATAGGTCGGGACATCCGCCGGTTTTGCGAGGATGAACCGGAAACCGGAAGCCGGGTCTTCGAGGATCAGCCGCCGGGAGGATTCCCTCGCGGCGGAGCAGTCCTGCCCGGCTTCCTCCAGCAGGTCGAGCGTCTGGTCCGCAAGCCGGCCTTTCGGCAGCGCGATCGTGATGTACTCCATGACTCAGCCTCCCGTGGCCGCGGCGACCGGGAGAGTCTCCGCGGATCCGCTTTCGTTGACGAACACGGCGGTCGGGATCCCGCGGCGGACCGCCGCGTCAGCCAGCCCGTCCCGCCCTGTCCTGTCCAGGTCGAACTCGACGCGCAACCCCTGCGCGCGCATGTCGGCCGCGATCCGGCCCGCCGCGGCGCGCGCCCCGTCCGCATACCCAACCAGCAGGTCCGCCGAGATGCGGGCCGCCCGGTCCCCCCTCCGGCGCTGCGCGGTCATCACCATGTTGAGCCCCAGGGAGAAGCCGGTCGCGGGCAGCGTCAGGCCGAACGCCGGCGTCACGGGATCGTACCGCCCTCCCCCGAACAGCGGAAATCCGATGCCGTAGGTGAAACCCTTGAAAATCGCGCCGGAGTAGTAATGGAGGTCCTGGAGCATCCCCATGTCCACCGACACGTAATCCAGCAGTCCGTCCTCTTCCAGCAGGGTGAGGATCGAGCGCAGGTTCGCCAGCGCGGCCAGGGAGTCCGGATTGCCCGCCAGCGGTTCGAGCTGGTCGAGGACGTCGTAGGTTCCCTCGAGCGATGGCATCTGCAGCAGTGCCTGGCGTACGTTGTCGGGCAGACCGCGCGTCCGGCAGAGTTCTTCCAGCGCCACGATCTGCTTGCTGTCGATCAACGCCGGCAGCAGCGCTTCGGTTTCCCCGTCCAGCCCCCATTCGCGGCAGAGTCCCTTGAAAAAGGCAACCTGCCCGATCGACACCTGCAGATCCCGGATTCCGGCCTCCAGGGCTGCCGCGATGGCCGTCCCCAGGATCTCCGCGTCGGCTTCCGGAGCCGCGGTCCCGATGATCTCCGCACCCGCCTGCGTGAACTCGCATTGCCGCCCGCCGCCGGCTTCGTTGTACCGGTACATCTCGCCGATATAGCACAGGCGGAGCGGAAGCGGTTCGCCGCGAAGACTGGTCGCGACGCAGCGCGCCGCGGGGACCGTGCCGTCGTACCGCAGGCACAGGATCCTTCCCTCGCCGTCAAAGAACTTGAACAGATTCTCCTGCGGCACGAAACCGTTGCCGGCCGCATACACGTCGAAGAACTCGATACCGGGCGTCTGGACTTCCCGGTATCCGCGCGTGCGGAACAGGGACCGGATGCCCGCCTCGATATCGCGCTTGCGGGCGCACTCGTCCGGCAGGATGTCCGCGACACCGTCAGGGGTGTGGTATTGCCAGGTCTTCACAGCTCGCCTCCGATCCGGGTCTTGGCCTTCGCTTTATCTTGGTAAAGCGATAAAGCGCTAAATTCTTCCCGATTATACATGCCTGTCGAACCGGTTGTCAACCGCCCGACCCCGGCGCGGTTCGGGCAGGATGTTCTGAAAGAAAAAGCCGGGCTCCGCAAGGAAGCCCGGCCGGTACGGACGACCGCAGGCATCCCGCCTAGTTGCCCGCTTTCACCTCCGCCCGCTTCTCGACCACCCGCTGCATCCAGCCGGGAATGTCGATGCTCTGCGGGCAGAAAGGAACGCAGATGCCGCAGGCTTCACAATCCTCGGCACGGTGACCCTCCTCGATGAAACGCTCATAAGGGAAGACCAGTTCTTCGGGACGTTCAAACATGATGTAGTTGTTGTATCGTGCAAAGATTCGCGGGATGGCGATGTCGTTGGGGCAGACGTTGCAGTAGTTGCACGACGTGCAGGGGATGACGGGCAACGCCTTGAGGGCGGTGACGACGTTGGTGATCGCCAGCCGGTCCGCGTCCGACAGCGGTTTGAACGCGTTGAAGGTCGCCAGGTTCTCCTCCATCTGCGCAGGGGTGGTCATCCCGCTCAGCACCACACGGACCCCGGGCAGGCTGGCCGCCCAGCGGAGCGCGACCGACGCCGCGGTCTGCCCCGCGAACTTGCGCTCGAGCATCTGGCGCGGACCGTCCGCAAGGTTGGCCAGGCTGCCGCCCCGGATCGGCTCCATCACGACGACGGGAATGTCCTTGGCGACCAGGTTCGCGTACGTCGTCTTGGCGTCCTGCTCGGTCCAGTCGAGATAGTTGAGCTGCATCTGCACGAAGTCCCACTTCGCGTCGTCGATGAGCTTCTTGACGCCTTCCGGCTTGTCGTGGGTGGAAAATCCGTAGTACCGGATCTTGCCCGCCGCGACCATCCGCTCAAGGAACTCCACGACGCCCATGGGTTTGAACTTGTTGAAATACGCGTCCGCGGACAGCCCGTGACACAGATAGAAATCGATGTAGCTGGTGTTGAGGCGGGAAAGCTGGAGGTCGAGCGTGCGCTCGAGATCGTCCGCTTCCTGGATGACGCTGAGCGGCATCTTGGTCGCGATGGTGTAGGTGTCGCGGGGATGACGTGCGGTCAACGCCTTTCCGAGGAATTTTTCCGACTGCTGGTCGTGATAGTAGTATGCGGTGTCGAAATAGGTGATGCCGCCCTCGAGCGCCATATCGACCAGTTTTTCCGCCGTTTCATAGTCGATCGTTCCGTCTTTCTGGGGAAGCCTCATGCATCCGAAACCAAGCAGGGAGACCTCCTCAAAGATCTTCTGCATCATCCTCTTTTCCATCGATGCGCTCCTTTCACATTGCGGCGCCGGCCGTTGTTCCGTTCATCCCGCATTGCCGCTCTTCCTCATTCCCTTTTATTATACACGAAGCCCGCCCGCTCCCGACGTCCCGGACAGGACGGCTCCGGTTGCAAACCGGTCGCGGTTTGTTATCATGAAAAGAGTCATCCGTTCTGCCGGCCCGCTTCATGCAGGCCGCGGATAACATCAGGAGGTCATTCCATGAAAAGCACCGACAAGGGCGGCAAGGCGGGCGCGCAGCGAAAGAAAGCTTCCGCGGCCGCATCGGACCTGCCCGCGTACCTGAATGAGAAACTATCCTTTGAAGAACGCGCCAAAGACCTGGTTTCGCGCATGACCATCGAGGAATGCGCCGGCCAGATGCTGTTCACCGCCCCCGCGATCGAGCGTCTCGGCGTGAAGTCGTTCAACTGGTGGAACGAGGCGCTTCACGGCGTGGCGCGCTCCGGACTGGCCACCGTGTTCCCGCAGGCGATCGGACTCGCCGCCGCTTTCGACGCCGACCTCATCCGGGAGGTCGCCGACGTCATCTCGACCGAAGGGCGCGCGAAGTACAATTCCTACCAGAAGTACGGCGATCATGACATCTATAAGGGCCTTACTTTCTGGTCCCCCAACATCAACATCTTCCGCGATCCGCGCTGGGGCCGCGGTCACGAGACGTTCGGCGAGGATCCGTTCCTGACCGCCCGTCTCGGCGAGGAGTTCGTACGGGGAATCCAGGGAGACCATCCGCGCTACCTGAAGGGCGCGGCCTGCGCCAAGCACTACGCGGTGCACAGCGGACCCGAGGCGATCCGGCACGAGTTCAACGCGGTCGCGTCGCCCAAGGACCTGTGGGAGACCTATCTCCCTGCGTTCGAGACCCTTGCCGTCAAAGCGAAGGTCGCGGGCTTCATGGGCGCTTACAACCGCACCAACGGGGAGCCCTGCTGCGGTTCCAAGACACTGCTCGTGGACATCCTGCGCAAGAAATGGGGCTTCCGCGGATATGTCACCTCCGACTGCTGGGCCATCAAGGATTTCCACATGTTCCACAAGGTGACCAGCACCGCGGTCGAATCGGTCGCACTCGCCGTCAAGAACGGATGTGATCTCAACTGCGGAAACCTGTACGGCCACATCATGGAGGCCTTCAATGAGGGCGCGCTGAACGAGGATGACCTCCGGACCGCGGCGACCAACCTCATGACCATCCAGATGCGGCTCGGTTTCTTTGACAAGAACGTTCCGTTCGACAACATCCCTTATGACGAAGTCGACAGTCCGGAACACCGCGCCTTCAACTACGAAGTGTCCGCCAAGAGCCTCGTC
>JAGOFF010000024.1 GCA_017997315.1 Clostridia bacterium | reverse complement strand
TCTCGGCGGTTCAGAGCTGGATGCGGTCGAGAAGGCGGCCATCGATTACGCTGTTGCGGCAGGCGTCATCATCGTCGCCTCTGCAGGAAATGAAGGCGAAGCCGGTATGGGATATCCGGGCGCGTATGCGCCGGTCATCTCGGTCGGGGCGTGCGGCTGGACCGGGGAGTGGACTAGTGCAAGCTGGTGGTGGGCCAACAATGTCGCCGATCCGACTGACATCGCGGACTACTACATCACCGATTTCTCCGCGCGTGCCAAGTCAGGTCAGGATCTCGACGTCGTCGCGCCCGGCTCCTGGACCGTCGGCCCGTACCAGGTCAACAGCGGTCAGACCAGCTATTACTACCTCGGCGGGACCTCGATGGCCAGCCCGCATGTCGCCGGGATCGTCGCGCTGATGGCGCAGAAGGCACCCACTCTGACCGCACCGCAAGCTGAATCCATCTTGGAAGATTCAGCGATCCCCATGGCACCGGGCAGCATGACCGTCAACAGCCCGAGCGGATCGGCAACCTTCTCCTGGGAAGCAGATGCCACTGGTTCCGGACTTGCCACCGCGGACGCCGCGCTTACTGCGACACCGTAATCGCCCGATCCCATTTCAACTCTAGACTGCGTATGGGGCGCCGGTTCCAGCCGGCGCCCCTTTCCATGCCTGAGGACTGAAATCTCCCCCCGGCGTACGGATGCGCTACAATGGCAGGGGACACGCCCCGCCGGTACGCGGACGCCCGTGCGGCGCCGGCCGGGATTATCCGAGGAGGGTTCGATGGCACAAAAAAGCGAACGCCGAAAGCTGCTGGAGCAAACCGTCAAATATGTGTTGTTTTCCGCGTCCGCGGGCATCGTCCAGGTCACGGCGTTCACGCTGCTGAGCGAGGCCGTCCGGCTCCGGTACTGGCCGTCCTACCTCATCGCGCTCGTCCTCTCCGTGCTGTACAACTTCACGGTCAACCGGCGGTTCACGTTCCGGTCCGCCAACAACGTCCCGCTTGCAATGCTGCTGGTCGCGGGGTACTACCTCGTGTTCACCCCGCTATCGACCTGGTGGGGCGACCGGCTTACCGGAATCGGCTGGAACGGGTACGTCGTGCTGGTCGGCACGATGCTCGTGAACTTTGTGACCGAATTCCTGTTCTGGCGCTTTGTGGTGTTCGCACGTTCCATCGACACCAACCGGTTGGCGTGTCCGACGGAAACCAAGAAGGAGAGCTGAACCGGATATGGAAAAAGTAGCATGTCTGTACGTCTTTGACACGATGGCGGACTGGGAGTATGCCATTCTGGTTTCGGAACTCCATTCCGGCGGGTATTTCCGCCCCGGTCGTCCCCCGATCCGGGTGATTACGGCCGCCCGGACTTCTGATCCCGTGACCACGATGGGCGGGATCCGCATCCTGCCCGATCTGACGGTGGCGGACTGCCGGACCGCGGAGCTGGCCGCTCTCATTCTGCCAGGTGGCGAGACTTGGGCCTCTGCGGAGCACGATCCGGTGCTCGCGCTCGCGGCACTGTGCCTGCGCGAGGGCATCCCGGTCGGCGCGATCTGCGGGGCGGTACTCGGACTGGCGCGCACCGGGCAGCTCAACGACCGGCTGCATACGGCCAACGACCTCGGATGGCTGCGCGCCAGCGCTCCGGAGTATCGCGGCGAAACGCATTACCGCCATGCCCCCGCGGTCGCGGACGGTCCGCTGGTCACCGCAACAGGCGCCGCGCCGCTTGAATTTGCGATGGAGATGCTGCGCATCCTGGACGTCTTCACGCGGGAGATCCTGGACGCCTGGTATCGATTTTATAAAACGCAGGCTCCGGAAGCGTACTATACGCTCGCCGCGAGTCTGAGCCAGGTCTGAGGGCCGGTCCTGTGGAACTGCCCGCCGCCCTCCGCGACGCGATCGACGGACTGGCCGCCCGTATTCCGGCGCGGGCGCTGGCGGAACGTGCCGCCGCGCTGTCGTCGGATTACCGGGAACTGGACGGGGGCGCAACGACCCGCTTGGTTCCCGATCCGGAAACCGCCGCGGCTTATGCGGTGGTCCGGATGCCCGCGACGTTCGCCGCGGTGGCGGCCGCGATGGACATGGTCGCGGAAGCCCTCCCGGACTGGAGTCCGGACAGCCTGCTGGACGCGGGCGCCGGGCCCGGAACCGCGGCCTGGGCCGCGGCGGAGCGCTGGCCGGGAATCTCCCGGATGACGCTGTGCGAGCCGGAGCCGCACATGGCGGCCGCAGGCCGGGAACTCGCCTCACACGCATCCGTTCCGGGATTGTCCGGCGCGCAATGGCGGACGGATGACGTCCGACGGATCGAACCGATGGAACCATTCAGCCTGGTTGTATCGTCTTACATGCTGGGGGAACTGTCCGAGGAGGACGCGGCGGCTGCGGTAGACCGCCTATGGGTCATGACCCGGGATGTGCTGCTGCTGGTCGAGCCCGGAACCCCGGAGCGGTTCGGGCGGATGCGGCGGCTTCGCGACCGGCTCGTACAACGGTCGGACACGCATCTGATCGCGCCGTGCCCGCACGAAGGGGACTGTCCGATGCGGGACGGCGACTGGTGCCATTTTTCGCAGCGCATCGCCCGGTCCGGCCTGCACCGGCAGCTCAAGGCCGCCGAACTGGGGTACGAAGATGAGAAATACTGCTGTCTGGCGTTGGCGCGCCAGCCGGGTGTCCCTTGCGGAGCACGGGTGCTGCGCCACCCGTTCCGCGGGAAGAAACTGATCCGGCTGGATCTGTGCACTCCGCAGGGATATGTAGTCCGGACCGTCACCAAAGGGAAGAATCCGGACTTCTACCGCACCGCACGCGACCTTGCGTGGGGGGATGCAGTCGAGAATTTACCGGAGCGCTGAGCGGCCGGCAATCCATCCGAGGGGGGTGGAACCATGAAAAACCAAAACCGATGGACAGTCTTTGTACGGTTTCTGGCGGTTCTGACCGGGAGCCTGCTGCTCGCCGGCTGCACCGGAACGTCCGACGCCCCGGATCCGTTCGATCCGCCGGCAGTCACCCCGACGCCCGCCCCGTCGGACTGGCTCTCGTTTGAAGCCGGCGAGCCTCCCGCCGAGGTCGAATCCGTGCATCCGGAACTCTTTCCCGGCATCCGGATCACACTGCCCGAAGAGCAGGGCGAAGGGAATATCGCGGCTCTGCCGGACGGGGGGTGCCTCGCGGTCTCCCAGACTCCGGTCGGGCCGGGCGACGCGGCCGATCCGGTGTTCCAGGCACGGGCGATCCGATACCGGCCGGACGGGAGCGCGGCATGGGACCGGGCGCTCGACATGGAGGAGTACCGGGGTTATCTGACCGGATTCTGCTCGTTCCCGGACGGTTCGTTTGCGGTGGGCATCCGTTTCCAGTACAGCGGGACGGCGTATTACGATCCGGTCGACCGGCTGTACCGGTTCGATGCGGAAGCCGGACTGTTGTGGCGGTCGGAGGACCGGACGGGAAGCGGAGAATCGCTGACCGCGGCGGGATCCATGGAAAAGCTGTTCGCCATGCCCGACGGAGCGACGGTTGCGGCGGGGACCGTGACGGAAGGGGAGGTGAACCGGATCAGCCTGTTGCGTTTCGGCCCGGACGGCACACTGGAAAACCGGCTGCTGCTGGGGAAGACTTCATACAGCTACCTTATGGACGCGGACTATCACTCCGCAGCCGGACTGGTCCTGGTCTGGCGCGAGAACGCGGATACGACGCCCGGAGCCAACCCGACACGAGACCGGCTGTGGTGCGGAGATGGATCACTGGCGGAACGATGGTCGGCGACATCGCCCGCGGGCGAGCCGCTTGCGGAGGTCCAGGCGCTTGACGATGGTTCGGTGCTCGCGATGGGTTTCCATCAGGATGGAGGATCCTCCCGGTCCGCGCTGTTCCGGTACGACTCCGGGGGCGGTCGGATGTGGGCCTGGCAGACCTCCGGTGACTCCGTCTGGATCGGATGCGCCGCACGGCTGACGGACGGACGGTTGGCGGCGGCATCCTATCGGAACTCGGAAGACGGCGGGATGGTTTCCTCGGTCACGATCCTGACGGAGGACGGGGATCCCGCCGCGGAGATTCCGGATCTGCCCGGGCGGGCGGACCGGATCTGGGCCGAATCGGACGGCGGATTCACACTCGTCTGCCGCCGGGATGTCCGGACGATTCCGCAACCGCCCTATATCTCCTCCATCTGGACCGACACCGAAGCGATCGTCGCCCGGTATGCCGCCGACGGGACGATCCGGTGGCGGAGGACCGTCGACCTGTACAAATACTCGAGGCGCGCCGACACCCTGCTGCCGGGTCCGGACGGCGCGTTGTTCGTGGGCTGATCGGAGCCGGAGGAATCCCGAAACGGCCTAGCCCGCCGTCGCCGTCCGGATGCGGTACAGCGACGAGGAGGCGGTGACGAACAGACTGCGTCCGTCCGCGTCCCCCCAGGCCAGATTTCCGACGGACTCGCCGATGCGCAGGATTCCGAGCGGCGTTCCGTCCGCTGCGATCGCCCAGATCCCCCCGGGACCGGTGACCCAGATGTTGCCGGCCCGATCGCATTTCATGCCGTCCGGCGCGCCGGGACCGAAACCGGGATCCAGCCGGGCGAACATCCGTCCGACCGACAGGCTGCCGTCGGGACTCACGTCATGGACGCGGATGAACTGCATGGTGGTGTCGTTCACGTACAGCAGGGACTCGTCCGGGGAAAAGCAAAGCCCGTTCGGCCGCTCCATGTGATCCACGACGGGAAAAAGCGAGCCGTCCGCCGGTTCCAGCCGGTACACCCCGTTGCCGGGAGCGGAACGGGGCGGACAGGTTTTGGGATTGTACGGATCCGTCAGGTAGATGCATCCGTCCGAATGGATTGCAAGGTCGTTGGGATTGTTGAGATGCGTATCCGTTCCGGCGATCCGGTTGGGAAGTCGTGAGATCGACCCGTCCGGCTCCCGGCAGCTGACGCACTGCCACCGCGAGGCACAGCCCAGCAGCCGTCCCTGCGCGTCCATCGCCAACCCGATCTCCCGGCCGCTGTCCTCGCAGGCGATCTCCGGACCGCCCGTTTCCGACCAGCGCCAGATCCGCAGCGACGGGAAATCGGTGAAGTGCAGGAGATTCCGCCGCGCATCCCACACCGGTCCCTCGCAGAACCGGAATCCACTGCACAGTTTTTCCAGCATCGGCGAGTCGCCAAGCAGCGCGTCCAGCCGAGCGTCGAACCGCACGGTCTCCAACGGGGAGGCGCCGCGCTCCGTCATCGCGTCCGCGGTCATTTCCGGTTCAGCTCGTCCCAGCCGGCATACGCCGCCGGAGCCTCCCCGCCGGGGCCGGGGAAGATCTCGTCCAGCCGACGCATCACGGATTCGCTCAACGTGAGGTCGACCGCGCGGAGCAGCTCCGTCAGGTCCTCCGGGGTGCAGGGCCCGATGACCGGTGCGGTGATGGCTGGATTCGCCAGCTCCCAGGCGATCGCGACGGTCGAGGTCGCCTCGCCGAGTTCGTGACAGAGTTCGGCGAACCGGAGCAGCTGCGGCCGGTACTTTTCGACCACCCGCTGCGCCTGCGGTGAAAGCGGACGCTTGCCCGGCTCCAACAGGTCGATGCCCAGCACGCCGCGGTACAGCGGGCTGAACAGGGTGATCCCGACGCCCTGGTCCTTCGCCATGGGCAGCACCTCGAGTTCCGCCTCGCGATGGATGAGGTTGTAGACATGCTGTTCGTTCACGAGCCCCATGAAGTTCCGCCGGCGCGCGGCCTCGTTCGCTTTCATGATCTCCCAGGCCGCGGCGTTGCTGCTCCCGATGTAGTCGACCTGTCCGCTGCGGACGAGTCCCTCGAACGCCTCCCAGGTCTCGTCCCAGCCGGTCCGCCGGTCGAGGTGGTGCATCAGGTACAGCTCGACGTGGTCGGTCTGCAGCCGGCGGAGGGAGTCGCGGAAATGTCGGCGGATCTTGTACAGGGAGACGTTGCGGGGCTTGTTGGGCCCGTCGAACGTGTCCTGCTCCATGATCCGTTCCATCTTGGTGGTCAGGACGACCCGCTCGCGCCGTCCGCCGCCCTTGGCGAACCAGGTGCCGATGATCTCCTCGCTGAACCCGCAGTGGCCGCCTTCGCCGAAGTTTCCGTAGACGTTGGCGGTGTCGAAAAAGTTGATCCCGGCGTCCAGCGCCATGTCCATGAGGTAATGGGCGTCCTTCTCGACGACCGAACCCCAGTCCCCGTATCCGTTGCCCCCTCCGCCGAAGTTGCCCGTTCCCAGGCAGACCCGGCTGACCTTCATGCCCGTCCGGCCAAGATAGGTGTATTGCATGCCGCACACCCCTTTCCTATACTGGTTCTGCAGTTGATTCTACCACCGGCGCATGCCGGATAAAGCCGACAGGAGCCCATCCATGGAGACCCGAAGCCGGTACGAATTCGACCCGGACGCCCGCACGGAGTACTTCCTGCATCCGGAAAACCACCGGATACCGGGATTCCGTATCTTCGGAAACCTGTTTTTCGTAGGCGATGCGGACGCCGGCGCGCACCTGGTCGACACCGGGGACGGACTGATCCTGATCGACACCGGGTACCCCACCGCGCGGACCGGATTTCTGCAGTCCATCCTGGAAGCGGGCTTCGATCCCGCGAATGTCCGTATCCTCCTGCACACCCACGGTCACTTCGACCATTTCGGTGCGACGGCGGACATCGTCGCGCGGTCGGGAGCGCAGACCTGCCTCGGCGCCGCGGACGCCCGGATGTTCCGGGAGAACCCGGCGCTCGCGCTCACCGACATCGGCTGGTTCGCGGACGCGCCGTTGTTCCGGCCGGACCGCGAACTGGAGGACGGCGACATCATCGCACTCGGATCCGTCACCGTCCGCGCGGTCGCCACGCCCGGGCACTCGGACGGGGTGATGTCATACTTCTTCGACGTCACGGAAAACGGACGCACCCTGACCGCCGGGCTGCTTGGCGGAGCGGGGCTCAACACGCTCTGCCGGCCGTTTGTCGAGCGGTTCAGCCGGACACACGCCCGCGCGGATTTCGTCCGCAGCCTGGCGAAAGTGCGGAGCGAGAAGGTCGATATCACGCTCGGGAACCACGCCCCCCAGAACCGGACCCCGGAAAAGCGGGCCCGGCAACTCGCCTGCACGGACGCATCCAATCCGTTTGTCGATCCCGCCGAATGGGCGGGAATGATCGACGGGATCCGTGCGGCGTATGACCGCATGCTTCAGGACGAACGGGACGGAACGGACCGGGTATAGAAGCAAGGTCGGAAGAGAGCCGGACTCCTACTCCAGCTTTGTCCCGGTCCGCGCGGCGGCCTGCTCCCAGGCGTCCGCGTACCGCAGTCCGAACGTCCGCTGCGATCGGGCGTCGAAGTGGAGCCGGTCGCCCTTGTCCGTCAGCCCCTCCGCGGACACCCACCCGAACGACGGACCGGAGGCTGCGATTTCCGCGAGTTTCCGGTTGGTCGTGCGGAAAAACGCGCACCCCGGGGTGTACTCCGCCAGGAAACCTCCCAGTTCCCCGATGAGGAACGGGACATCCGTGCCGCCGACCGCCTCCAGCAGCGGACGGCACATGGACCAGAATCCCGTTTCGTAACGTTCCGCATCCTCCTGGGCGTCGGAGTCGCTCTCGCCCTGATGCCACAGGATTCCCTTGAGCCGCCCGCCGGCCCGCAGCGCGTCGAGCGTCGCCGCCACCGCCCCGTCGAACAGCCGTCCTCCCGGCTGCCACTCGCGCAGCGCGGTCCCCCCGAACGCGCACGGAACCAAACCGATCCGCACGCCATGCCGGCGCTGCAGCGCATCCGCGAAACTCATCCCCGGTCCGATGCCGAGCAACGCGGGCTTGTCGATGTGCAGCGGATCCTCCGCAGTGCGCCACGCGCCCTCCCGGAACATCCGGACCTCCGGATTCACGATCGCCGGGACATCGCCCAACGGGCCCCGCCCGGCCATGTTGGACTGGCCGATCAGAAGAAACGTGTTGTACATGGTCGCCTCCAAAGTGTAGTTTATGCAGAACCGCCGGAAGCGGCCTTCCATCCCCTGAAATCCGTCAACAGCACCCGGTATCCCCGGAATCCGTATCGCATCCGCAGCTCGGCTCCTTGCCGGTGAGCAGTCCCGTCAGGATCGCGGCGGCGCAGCCGACCCCCGCGTGGACCGTGAGCGCCCCGGACGGACAGTTGCCCGAGCACGCCCCGCACTCGATGCAGCGGTCGCGGTCGGCCACCTGCACGCGCCGGTCCGACATCTCGAACACCCGCTGCGGGCAGACCTCGACGCACCGGCCGCACCCGGTGCACCGGGTCTCGTCATAGTTCAGTGTAACGACATTTTTCACATAATAGGGACGCATTCGTTTTCCCTCCACTAAAGCAGGCGGACCACGTCCGCGGCCAGCAGCGACAGAATCCCGAGGACAAATGCCGCGAGCTGGGGCAGCAGCGTCAGCCGCATCTCCCGGTTGACGCCCGAAGGCGACGTATAGGTCGTGCAGCCGGTGAAATTCATCGCCTCGAACGCGGTGACCGCCGGCAGCGCCAGCAGATATCCGGCCGCCTTGAGCCATCCCGTGGGATCCGCGGGCATCCCCACGGACAGCAGAATGATCGCAACCGCCCACAAGACGCCCAGGAACGCGCCCTTGACCGCGAACAGCCGGGTCGGCAGCACGGGCAGCAGCACGGGCGTCAGCACGCAGCCGGTGAACACCGCACCCAGGACCGCGACCAGATCGACCCATCCGTACCGACCGAGTCCGACCGCGTTGAGCAGAAAAAACACCCCCAGCACGACGATGGTCCCCTTGAGGCCCCCGACCAGCTCGACCGGCGTCAGAACCAGCCGGTCCCAGGTGTTGAACCGCACCTGCCGCATCGCGGGGGTGGCGACCCGACCCGCCGCCAGATAGGCGGGGAGATCCGCGGCCGCGACCGGACCGTACGACACGTGAAAACCGGTCTCCCGGGTGACGGCGTGCGCCTGCACCCCGGACGCGCCAAGCTGCGGCAGGATGAGCGTGCGGTGGGATACGACCTGGTCCAGCCGGGCTCCACGGATTCGCCGGACCACCTCGGCGGTGCCGAACGTGCCTTTCCCGGCGGCGCACCAGACGTTGATGCCCCGGGTGTCGAGGACGAGGATCCAGGCGTCGATGCCGGGCAGCGCCGCGCGCAGCCGGTCGAACGACATTTTGTAGTTTGCGGTGACCAGGACCGGGGACTCCCGGCCCGGGCGCCCGACGCCGTAGAGTCCGGGCGGGATGGAGAAGTCCATCCGTCCGATGCTCCAGCGTACCTTCCAGCTTCCGAAACGGTCACGTACGGACAGCCGGGCGGCGGCAAGAGGAACGGTTCCGGCCGCGGTTTCGATGCTTCCCGCGACCCAGGGCTCGCGGAGGGCGGCCTCCGCGGGATTGCGCGCCGCGGGAAGGGCCTTGCCGGACAGCCGGACATTCTTGAAACGGAGTGTGTTCATGTCTCTTCCTCCGTGCATCCGCATGCCGCCTCGTATTCCTGCAGCCGGAGCGTCTGGAACGCGGCGCAGAGCAGCCGCAGGCTCTCGTGGATCTGGTCGAGCCGATCCGCGGGGAGGAGTTCCTGGATTTTCCGGTAGAACGTGTCCATGTCCCTCTCGATCGAACGGTACATCGTCCGTCCCCGGTCGGTCAGCAGCAGGTTCACGCTTCGCCGGCTGAGATCGTCCGACACCTTGCGCACCAGCCCCAGTCGGACCAGCGCTCCGACGGTCTTGCTCACGTTGCCTTTGTCCAGCTCGAGTGCCTCGGCCAGCACGGTGGGAGGGATCCCCTCGTCGCGCCCGATCTCGACCAGCGCGTGGCACTGGGCGAGGGTGATACCACAGCAGGCCTTGATGCTGTCGTCGGCATAGCCGAAACGCAGTTCAAGGGTGCGCAGCAGTTCGCGCAGTTCCAGCCGTTCTTTCGCCATGCGTTACCCTCCGTACCGTCCGGGAGATGGACTCGGACACGATGAAACGTGTTCCTTGCCCCGAATTCCGTCGCTACAGAAGCAGTATAACACGATTGTTGTACATTACAACAATTCGGCAGGTAAAAATCGGGTGCGCATTCGCGTGTTTCTCGCGTTACTTTTAGGAGAAAAGGGGCGGTTTTGAAGTATGCTGATCTGGAAAATGTCAGCATCCATACCTCTCTGCATATATGCATATCATCACCGTCGGAGGCACCCATGAACGACTTCCTTACTGTTCTTCTCTCCCGGCGCAGCATCCGCGCCTACGCGGACCGGCCCGTCCCGCGGGATCTCCTCGATGAAGTCCTTCACGCCGGACAGCATGCCCCGAGCGGCGGCAACAGCCAGTTCTGCCGCTTCACCGTGATCCTTTCCCGCGAGGTGCTGGACCGGCTCAACCGTACCGCCCGCACCTCCTTCGCCGCCATGGAGGTGACGCCCGGCATGTACCCGAGCAAGGCGTCCGCGATCCGGCGGTCCAAAGTGGGCCCGACGGACTTTTTCTACGGCGCTCCGGTGCTGGTCCTGGTATCCAACCGGCAAAGCCATCCGAACGCGATGGCGGACAGCGCGTGCGCGATCGAGAACATGATGCTGGCCGCGACCGCGCTCGGGCTCGGCTCCTGCTGGATCAACCAGATCCACTGGCTGACGGACGATCCGGCCATGCGCGCCTGCCTGACGGAACTGGGCATCGAAGAGGGGGAGACGGTCTGCGGCTCGGTGGCTTTGGGATACGCCGCGCAGCAGCCGGCCGTCCCGCTCGCACGCACCGGAAACCGGATCGACTGGGTGGAGTGACCGGTTTCCGGCCGTCCGGCGCGTCGTTTACACCTTCTGAACAATAAGCGGCTATAAACTGTAAACAACTTGTATTCTGCCTGGTTGCTTGGATCCGGCTGGATAACCGATAATTTTCCTGTCAGGATGCCGCCTTCTTACATAACTGCTGGAGGAGATCACATGCGCCGTGGTCTTCGAGCTCTGTTTGCCATGCTTTTCTGCCTGTCCAGTCTCCCTTTCCTGGCGGCCGCACCCGTCTCGGCCGTGGCTCCGCCCGAACCGATCGCGATCATGATCAACCAGGACGGTTTCTCCGCCGCGAACAGCGGCGGGGACGCCGCATCCACGCTGCTGTGGATGAAAGGCGGAGCAAGCTTTGCTTCCGGTGCGTTGCGGTTGGTGGACAATATCGACTCCACGCCCAGCAGCGGATCGGTCGTGCGGCGCGCGCAGATCCTGCTGTCCGACGGATTCAGCACATATTTCATGATCCGCATGTCGGACTACGTCTACTACTACGGTGACGGGCTGGCGTTCGTACTGTACAGTGCGGCTCAACCGCAGCTCGGTACGAGCGGCAGCGGACTGGGGTATGACGGGATCAGACAGTCGGTCGCGGTGGAGTTTGACACATACATCAACGGGGGGATCGGGGATCCTGCCGGGAACGGACACGCAGCGATCATGCTCAACGGCTACAGCACCCATAACGACCAGCCTGCCGGATCCCTGGGGAATTCGGTCGGGATCACGGGTACGGACATCCACGCATGGGTGGATTATGAGAATGGTATTGTTACGGTCACGTACGGCCCGGACTCCGTCCGGTCGGGGGCGGGCAACGCCACCATCACCCGGAATGTCGGAACTTTTCTTGAGGGACAGGACATTTTTGTCGGATTCTCCGCGGCCAAGGGAGGAGCAAGAGCCAACCACGACCTGCGGAAATGGTACTTCAAGGATTCCAGTGTCGCCGGCGGGCTGAGCTCGACCGGCAACTACACCCAGGGAGCCGGATCGATCGGGATCACGCTGGATCGGTCGGAGAATCCGGATGGATATACCGTGCAGGTCCGAGACGCCGGCGGAGCGCTCATGACCAGTCAAGGTGTCACGATGTACCTGGACGGCCAGGAGACCGGGACGGTCAACACCGGATCGGAGGGAACCTATGCCGGTGTGATCTCCGGGCTGACGGCGAGGACGCACGTTCTCCGGGCGGTTGCGCAGAACGGCGGAACAGCCGCCTCCGTCTCCTTTGCCGTGACTTCCGTCTCCTGCACCGTAGAGCATTGGCTGCAGACCGCGGACGGATCCGGATACACCCTGCAGGCGTCCCAACCCCTGAGTGCACCGCACGGATCGACGGTCACCGCCGCACCGGGCGTCTATGAAGGCTGGACGGAGGATGAGGGAAATGCGCTGCGTATCCCCTCCGGCACGGTTCGCGCCGGTGAGACCGCGCCGGTGCTCCGGCTCTATTACAACCGCAATATCCATCCTTATGTCTATGAGGATTCCTACGGCCAGGTGTTGACGTCCGGTTCGGCCGCTTTCGGCGGCACGGTTCCGGCTGCCGGTGATCCGGTGCGTGCGGACGCCCGGTTTGCGGGCTGGTTCCGGGAGGCCTCCTGGACGACGCGCTGGGACGCAGCGACGGACCGCATGCCGGACGCGCCGCTCCGGCTGTATGCCAAATGGATCTTCACCCCCGCGTCACCGGCTTTGGATGCGCGCTCCGCGGTGTCGATCACCCTCAGGGATTCCGGCGTGCCGGGTTTGGAGTACCGGATGGACGACGGAATCTGGCAGGCCAGCCGGGTATTCTCGGGATTGTCCTCCGACACGGAGTACCATTTTGAAACGCGGATCGCGGCAGCCGGCGCCGATCCGGCGTCCCTTGCCAGTGCTCCTGCCGTATTCCGTACGGACAAGGTCCGACTGACTGCAGGAAGCGTCGACGCCTCCGTTTCCGCACTTGGAGATATATCGTTCGATCCGGACACCGAGCTGGTGGTCGAACGGATCACCGGCGGCTTGACGGACGCCGACCGCGCCGCGCATACGGTCCACCTCGCGCTGCAGCGGGACGGGCAGGGGATCGCGGAGCTGTATGACATCCGGCTGCTGCTGGACGGGCAACCGATCCAGCCGGGCGGTACCATCCGGATCCGGATCTCCCTGCCGGCCGGCCTGCTGGCGTATGCGGAACAACTCAAGATCCTGTACATCGCCGACGACGGGAGCACCGCGGTGATCCCGCACAGCATCGACGGCGGATTCATCGTCTTTGAAACCGACCACTTGAGCGCGTACGCGGTGGTCGCGCCGCTCGAAGCGATTCCCGCGCTGGGCGAGTCCGCAAGAACCGCCGGCCTCGCCGTCCTGACGGCGGCGGCCGCGCTGGCGATGATCCGGCAGGTGCTGCGCATCCGCCGGCGGAGGCAGGGGGCACCGACAAACTGACCCCCGGCTTCCGCCGCCTCCGACCACCCGAAGCGTTCGTTCCGCACCTCCGTTCGTTCCGCAGGAACGGTATACTGGACATGGAACGGATCGAACCCAAGATGAAAGCGGGGGATGGATTTGTCGGAACATGTCGTGCATACCGCGATTCTGGAGGACAGCTTCAACCTGGTGCGGTTCTCGGACGGGATCCTGCCGGAGTTCCGGGACCTGTGCGAGAAGTATCGGGGCTTCGGCGCACTGGGCTGCACCACGATCTCGGGCGACCAGTTTTCCTTCCGGCTGCTTGAGGAATGCCGGGCCGCATGGCCGGACCGGCAGCCCGGGGACGGCATCGAATCCAAACTTGCCTACGTGCTTGGCTGGGTGAGCCACCGTGCCACCGACCGGCAGATGAAACCGATCTGGACCGAGCCCGATCCGATGGGCAAAGGCTACGATGCGGATCCGGCGCTCTCCCCGACCGAGTGCAGCGTCTACCACGAGGGATTCATGTTCCGGGAGTACTACATGGAGCATGAGCGCTTCCGGGACGCGATCCTGCCCGGCGGGCTGGACGCCCTCGCCGGACCGCTCGGGATCGATGCGGCGCAGGCAGCGCCGTTCGTGCAGACGCTCCTGCTGCGCAACCTGTTCGAGGAGCAGACGCTTGTCCGGGATCCTACCGACGTCAACAAATGGTTCGAGCGCGTGGGGCTCCGCCGGCAGCGGTTCTATGTCGACCTGAACCGGTACGTGCGGGCGATCCTGACGCCCGATCCGGCCAAACTGGACGAGTTTGTCGTGAGCATCCGCTTTTTCGACCGGAACGACGCGATCCTGCGCATGGCGCGAGCCATCCGGGACGGCGCGGAACCGACGTCCACGGACATCGAGGCCGCGGTCGCGGCCGAACCCGAATCCCATTACGGCAAGGCACTCCGGCTGTCATACGGCTACATCCGGGCGGCGAGCGACTACTATGCGACGGATATGCCGTTCGAGGAGCTCAAGGAGCGGCTCGACATCGGGAAGCGCGGCCGCGACGGCCGCGTCGTCTGAGCGGGGAGGAGGGACACGGTATGCAGCGGCACATGGTGTATGCGGCGCTCGTGGACGACTGCCTGGCGTTGGCGGCGGCGGACGAGGGATTGCCGGCGGCGATCCGGAGGATCGCGGAAACCAATGCGGATTTTGCGCATCTCGGGAACACGGACGGGATGGACGACGCGTTCCAGCGTGTATTCATGGATAAAGTCCGGGAAAACCTTTCTACGGGCTTCGATCCCGGGATGGTCGAGGAGCAGGTCGCGTTCCTCGCCGGCCGGTTGTGCCGGAACGCCGCGGAAGCGGTCTTCGCAGGCCTCCCGTCGGATGACCGGAGCGCCGCGGCGCAGGACGCCGTCGTGTTCCGCGCCCGTTTCGGGCCGGCCGCGGGCGCTGCATCCGACCTCCCGCACGGGGAGGCCGGCGCCCGGACGGAACGCCTCCTGCGTGCGCTCGTGAAGCGCGCGGTGATGCGCACCCACACGTTCAAGCCCGGTTACGAGGACATCCACACCTGGCTGATGCGCTGGCATGCCAAGTCTGAGCGGTATCAGGCCGGGATCGGCGGGTTTGCCCGCCTCCTCGCATCCGCGCCGGAGGATCCGGGTTTCCTCGATCCGTCGGATCCGCTGATCCAGGTTGCCGCCGCACTGCGGACGGGATCAACCCTGCCGGCCGGCGGACTCCGCACGGCGCTGGCGGCCGCGCCGCTGTCCCTGTACGGCAAGGCGCTGCGCCGTTCTTACGAATCCTTGGTGGAGTTCGCCTCGACGCTCGCATAGACGCGGGAGGGATCGGCATGTTTGCGTTGGCCGGTGAAGCGGAGATCCGGATCCTCGGAGCGCTGTCGCTCAAGGACAAGCGGAGCGTGATACGCAGCATCATGGACCGGCTGCGGCTCCGGTTCGGGATGTGCGTGATCGAAAGCGGGGATCAGGATCTGTGGCAGCGGGGGCGTATCGGATTCGCGTACTGCGTGCTCGCGGAACGCGATCTGGCGGCCAAACTGGACCGGATCGTGCGGGAGATGGAGCAGGACCCCGGTATCGAGATCCTGTCCGTCAACTCGGATACTGTGCAGCTCTAGTCGGGATCGCTGATCTGGAAACCCTTGACCGTGGCCGGGTTGGTGAAGAGGATGTTGGCGTCCCTCGCCGCGCTGCCGAACGAATACATCACCGCACCGTCCCCGCCCGCCTGGAACCAGTGGACGACGCCGGGAGCGAGCGTATACTGGTCCCCCGGATTCAGGACGATCTCGTGCCGCACGGTGTAGTGCTCCTCCTGAAAGCGGGGGGCACTGCCGTAGACCATGTTTTCCTCGCCTGGCACATATACGTATACCGTTCCTGACACGACACGAAGCGTCTCCTCTTTGCCCGGATCGGACTTCGTCCTGCGATGGTGGTGCTCGGGCAGGGTCTGGAACGGGAACAGTGCGATCAGCCGGACGCAGACGCGCCTGGTGTTGAGCCACTCGAGGATCTGCGCGCCCTCTTTGCGGAGATCCCCGAGTTCAAAGTCGGTGACCGCGATCCGGTCTTCTTCCTCGCCGCCGACATAGATGCCCGCGGCCCGGATCATCACGGCCGCCTCCCGGCGCGCCTCGAAAAACTCGTCGAACATGGATGCCCTGCGCCTCCCACCGGCTTTGCGTCCCGTTTTTCGGTCACGTCCATCTTACTATGTGGAAGCATCGGATGAATAGTGCGGAAGTGCAGGATATCAGGGGGTTTGAGCCGCACACAGAACCGCTTCGCGCAGAGCGGGGACCGGTTTCCCGTCAAAGCCCGAAAGCGGCTCGGTATTGGGGGATATAAAAAGCGGCAATCGACCCGATCATTTGAGTTTCCTGCCACTGTGGTTTCTTTTACTGAAGGTCATCAGCCGATCAACCGGGATTTCTCCGTCGCCAGGTCGGCCGTGATTAGGACCGCGTTACTCCCCGTACAGCGTCCGCAGCCGGTTCTGCACGTTTTCGTCCACCAGGTACTCGTCCAGCGGGAGCAGGCTGTCGACGATCCCGTTCGGGGTCAGCTCGATGACCCGGTTCGCGATGGTCTGGATGAACTCGTAGTCATGCGATGTGAACAGGATCGCGCCCTTGAACGCGATGAGCCCGTTATTGACCGCGGTGATGGACTCGAGGTCCAGATGGTTGGTCGGCTCGTCAAGCAGGAGGATGTTGGCGGAGGACAGCATCAGCCGGGAGAACATGCAGCGCATCTTCTCGCCGCCGGACAGCACACTCGCCTGCTTGAGCGCCTCATCTCCGGAGAAAAGCATCTTGCCGAGGAAGCCGCGGCAGAAGTTTTCATGGTCGTCGGGGGAGTACTGCCGGATCCAGTCGATCAGGTTGAGCTCCACCCCGTCGAAAAACGGGTTGATGTCCTTGGGCAGGTACGCGCGCGAGGTGGTCGTGCCCCAGCGGAACGTCCCGGCGTCCGGTTCGCCCTCGCCCATGAGGATCTGGAACAGCAGTGTGCGCGCCTGTTCGCTCCGGGACATGAACACGATCTTGTCTTCGCGGTTCATCGTGAACGTGACGTCCGAGAGGATCTTCTCCCCGTTGACCGTCTTGGAGATCCCGTCGACAAACAGCACGTCCTTGCCGATCTCGCGTTCCGGGGTGAATCCGGTGTACGGATACCGGCGTGAGGAGGGGAGGATGTCGTCGAGCACGATCATCTCGAGCAT
>JAGOFF010000023.1 GCA_017997315.1 Clostridia bacterium | reverse complement strand
CCGACGATTCCCGGCGGATGGGTATTATGTGCTTTCCAGCCAGATCGGGAACTATGTCGGCGACGTCCGGATCCGGGAGTTCTGCGCGCCGTTGGTGGCGACCGGACGACCGGTCCTGTCGTCAGGTACGGAGGTCCCTGGGACGACCAGTCTGCTGGTGGACAACCGGTCCGGCATGTCTTCCCTGATGGACCATCTGATCGAGGTCCACGGATACAGGCGGCTCGCATTCGTCAAGGGACCGGAGCGCCACCTGGAAGCGATCGATCGGTTCGAAGCCTATCGGGACGCGCTGTCCCGTCATGGCATTCCGTTCGACGATGCGTTGGTCAATGAGGGGGATTTTTCCCCAAATTGCGGCAGCGAGGCGCTGGACGGACTGTACCGGTCGGGGGTCCTGCCGGTCGACTGCATCGTCTGCGCAAACGACGAGACCGCCATGGGCATATTCCGGCGTTATCGTGAGCTGGCCGCCGCCGGCGCCGACATTCCGCAGATCCGGGTCACCGGATTCGACAACACCTTGGTCGCCCAGCAGAGCCGTCCCGGTCTGTCGACCGTGTCCCAGCCCTTCGCGCGGATCGCGGACGAGGCCTTCCGCCGACTCGCCGCCCCCGGAGCCCGGCCGCGGGAAGAGACCATCCGGTTCCCCGCGGAATACATCGCCCGCGAGTCCTGCGGCTGCAGTCATGTCGAAGACATGCTTTTCTCCGACGACCTCTTCGTTCAAGCTGCACGAAACTATCGCGTCCATCAGAACGTCCAGACCTTCTCGCTCGACGAACTGTACAGCCATGTCTCCGCCATTCTGAATCTCTGCAGCATCGGAGATTGCTACATCGTCCGGTACTCGGAGCCCGTCATCTACCCTGAAACGACCAGTATGCCGGCCCAGTCGGAGCTGATCTATGCCCACGTCGGCGGACAGGATGCCATCCGGGGCGTACCGGTGCGTTTCGATACGGAGAGGCTGCTGCCCGAAGGATTCATCCCGACCGACCGCCGGTTCACATGGGTCGTCAAACCGCTTTTCTTCCAGGACGAGCACCTCGGCTACCTCGTTTTTGAACCGACCGGGGAGGATACCCGGAATTTCGAGCCGGTGCGCGGACAGATCAGCAGTACGCTCAAAGTCGCGCTGCTGCTGATCCGTCAGCGCGAGATCGAGGCCCGGCTGGCCAAAGCGGTGGTCGAACTCCAGGAATTCAACTCCAAGCTCAACCGCTTGTCCGTACGCGACGAACTGAGCGGACTCTACAACCGGCGGGGATTCTTCGAAGCCGCCGCGTCGCTCCTCAGCGGCCAGGACAACGCTTCACCGGGTTTCCTGGTCGTCTATGCGGACGTCGACGGCATGAAGGGGATCAACGATACGTACGGGCACGCGGAGGGCGACGAAGCCATACGTGCTGCCGCGGATGTCCTGTGCCGGGCCTTCCGCGGGGATGATGTGGTCGCCCGGATGGGCGGCGACGAGTTTGTCGTGCTGGCGAAGAACGTGTCCGAGGAGCATGTCCCCAAAATCCGGGAACGGATCGAGACGCTGCTCCTGGAGCATGACAAAAACTCCGGGAAACCGTACCGGCTGGACATCTCCCTTGGATTTTCCTCGCACCGGCCCGTGAAGCCCGTCTCCCTCGAAGAGCTGCTCCACGACGCGGATCTGAGGCTGTACCAGGAAAAGAAGCGGAAGCACGGGGAGACCTGAAAAGGTAGAGGACTTCCCGCCACGCCGGCGTTACGGCGATTCCACAAACCGTACGAACGCGCCGTATCCCTGCGCTTCCATCTCCGGCAAGGGGACGAAGCGCAGCGCCGCGCTGTTGATGCAGTAGCGAAGCCCCCCCTCCGCGACCGGCCCGTCCGTGAACACATGACCCAGATGGGAGTCCCCGATGGCGCTTCGGACCTCGACCCTCTCCATCCCGTGGGAGGTGTCCCGCCATTCCGAGACGGCGTCCGGATCCACCGGCCGGGTGAAACTCGGCCAGCCGCATCCCGCGTCATACTTGTCCCGCGAAAGAAACAGCGGTTCACCCGTGACCACATCTACGTAGAGGCCGGGTTCATCAAAGTCCTCATAGACGCCGGAGAACGGGCGCTCGGTATCCCCGTTCTGCGTTACCCTGTACTGCTCGTCCGTCAGCATCGCGCGAAGCGCGGCCTCGTCCGGCCGGGTCCAGGCTGTTTGCGGAGCGGGTTTTTCTTCATACTGCGGCAGGGTTTCGAACGATACGTGGCAATACCCGCCCGGGTTCTTTTCCAGATAGTCCTGGTGGTAGTCCTCCGCGAGGTCGTACCGGCGCAGCGGCACGACTTCGGTGACGACCGGCTTTCCCGCCGCGGACTCCGCGCGCGCGACCGCCGCCCGGATCGCCGGGAGGTCGGCCTCGTCGCCGTAGTAGATCCCCGTCCGGTACTGCGTGCCGCGGTCGTTTCCCTGCCGGTTCAGCACGGTCGGGTCGATGATCGAGAAATACGCGTCCAGCAGGTCGTCCAGCCGCAGCCGCGCGGGATCGTACCGCACATGCACGGTTTCGGCGTGTCCGGTGTCCCCGCAGCAGACCTGCTCGTAGGTGGGATTGTCGGTCCTGCCGTTCGCATACCCCACGGTGGCGTCCGCGACGCCGGGGATCCGCGCGAGGTAGGCTTCGGTCCCCCAGAAACACCCGCCCGCAAGCCAGATGTCCCGGAGCACGGCCTGGGTGTAGTCGATCCGCAGGTTCGGGTTGGGAGGCAATGGTTCGGATTTCACGGCGGTCACCCCGGTTCTGTCATATCCCTGTTCCGGCACCGTGCCGGGGAGCCGGCAGGCGGTGATGAAAACGGCCGGCAGGAGAGCCGCGAGTCCCGGCCACAGCCGGCGGAGCCGGTTTTGTCGAGACATGGAGAACCCTCCTTTCGCGGTCGGATGAAACGGTTCCAGGGTTTCATCTTACCGCGCGGAGGGAATCGGATCGTAACTAAAGTGACAGGTCAATGGCCGCCCGGCGTTCGCCGCTTCCGCATGTAGAGGTCCGTATCCGCCTGCCGGATGACCCGTTCCAGCGGGATGTCCTGTCCGTGCATGACAACGGTGTGCCCCAGGAACACCTCGAGCGTGGAGCCGGTCTCGAGCCGGTACGCTTCGAGTGCGCGCGCGATCCGGTCCTGACAGGAGCCATACCGGCTTTCGGACGCGTTTTTCACCAGGACGACGAACTCATCCCCGCAGAACCGCCCGATCAGGTCCTCCGGGGAGAACGCGTCCGAGAGGATCCGGGCGACCGCGAGGATCGCCTTGTCCCCCTCGGGGTATCCGAGCTTGCGGTTGATGAACTTGAGCTTGTCCACGTCGATGTACAGGATCAGGTCGGACTGTCCGTCGTCCCCGGTCCCGTCGAGGTACTCCCGTGCCTTTTCGAAAAAGCCGCCCCGGTTGAGCAGCCCGGTCAGCGGATCCGTGGTTGCGGTGACGACCAGCCGGCGATTGGACTCCTGCAGTTCCTCGACCAGCCGGGCGAGGTCGGATTCGGTCTCTTTCTGCAGCTGCATCATCAGCGCGAACTTGAGCGAGTCCGCGATCTGGCCGCGCAGCTCCTCCAGCCCCCGGGTGTCGTCGTCGACCGCCTCGAAGATGACATAGCCGTACTGCTCGTCGCGGAAAAACAGGGGCTTGATCACGTCGGTCACCCGGTGGGGGTAGGAGCGGAACGGCTCGGGCAGGAGATCGGCCGTCGGGAACCGGATCCCCTCGGTGAGGGGGTGGCGCCTCCCGCCCGCAAACGCGAACAGCAGGTCCGAGGCCTCCGGCACGTTCCAATCGGGCGCGGAGCCGATCGGCTGTCCGTACCGGACGATGAAACAGGAGTGGATGCCGATCCCGGGGAGCATGCGCGCGAGTTCGTCAAACAGGTCGGACAGCGAGTAGGTCTGCATGGCCTGGTGGATGCGCGTGTCGCGCGGGGGACGGGTGAACGGCTCCCGGAGGGTGTCCGCGTCGCTCAGGTAACGGCACCCGCAGGACTCCCTCACCACAAGTTCGGTCGGGAACACCGCGCGCTCCCGGGGGATCTCGCCCGGCATCGCGCCGAGCAGGATGCGGAACGCGCGCTCGACCATCCGGTCCAGCGGCTGCGCCACGGTGGTGAGCGCCGGCTGGTGCGTGCGGATGTCGATCGAGTTGTCGAATCCGGTGATGTGCTCGGTGACGGGACGGACGCCGCCGCGGCGGAGCTCGCGCACGAAATAATACGCGCCGAGCGCGGAATCGTCGTTGGCGCAGACGACGCAGTCGACGGGCTTGCCCGACTCGTGCAGCGCCTTGAACGCCTCATATCCCCCGAGCAGGCTGAAGCGTCCCGTCACCACGAGGTCCGGATCCACCGGAATCCGGTGCGAGGCCATGACGGACAGGTAGACCTGGTACCGCTCGTTGGCCTCGAAGTGCCCTTCCGGGCCCCGCATGAAGGCGATGTTCCGGTACCCGTGGGTCCGGATGAGGTGCTCCATCATCCGGCGCATCCCCAGGCCGTTGTCCAGCAGGATGGTGGACGCCTCGGGCACCTCGATCCCGAGCGAGACCAGCGGGACGCCCCGCGCCAGCCCGGCGCAGAACGCGCGGTACTCCTCGGCCGTCACGTGGCTCCCGATGTGGTTGCCCGCGACCAGCCACCCCTCGGGCCGGTACTTCTCCGCGAGCGCGTAGATGGCGTTGTGCCGGGACTCGCCGCCGCTGTAGCGGAGCGTGCGTCCCTCGAACACCCGGAGGGTGCAGTCGGCCGCCTCCGCGGCGTTCCGGATGACGCTCCAGAGTCCGCGGTTGTAGTTGCCCTCGATGTTGTTGACGATGCAGCCGATGTTCCGCTTGATCATTCGCGTCTCCCGAGGGTCGTCATCGCTGAGGGGCTATATTCTCATTATACCTTTTCCCGCACCGCCCGCTTGTTGTCCGGGTCCGTGCTTGTAGGTCCGGCCATTCCGTTATACCATGAAAGTGACTCCCGCTTCATCGCACGGGATCCGCGGCCGGGATCCGCCCGCGGATCCGTGAAATCCCTCGCCGCCCCGCTTGTCGGGCGGGGCCTGTTCATTGCCCCTCCGGGATGACAGCCGCCTTTTCGCTTTTGGAGAGGAGATGATGGGGTTGAAACTGTTTACCCGTGACGATCTCAAGACCCTGATGGAGTTCCGCTCGTTCCCCTGCCTGTCGTTTTTTGTGCCGGCCCGGCGCATGGGGGTCGAGACCCGGCAGTCCGCCGTCCGGCTCCGGAACCTGATCAAACGCGCCGAAGAGCTGCTGCGCGAAAAGGGGGAACGCCCTCCCCGGATCCGGGAACTCCTGGTCCCGGTCACGGACCTGGTCGAGGATGCGCTCTCGTGGGAGTACCAGGAAAACGGACTCGCGCTGTTCCTGCACCGGGACGGCATGTCCGCCTACCAGCTCCCGTTCCCCGTCGAGGAAAGCGTCACGCTGTCGGACCACTTCCGCATCCGGCCGCTCATCCCGCTGGTGACCGGGGACGGGATTTTCCACCTGCTTGCGCTCCGCCTGTCCGAGGCACGTCTGTACGAATGCACGCGCCGGACCATGCAGGAGCGTCCGGTTCCCGGACTGCCCGCGTCCATCCAGGACATCCTGTCCGCCTATGACGACGAGCGGGTTTACCAGCATCACGCTTCCGCCGCCAAGGGAGCCGGCGCCGCCAAAGGGTTCAATCCGATCAAGGAGAACGAGAAGCCCCGGATCGGGGAGTATCTGCGCGGGGTGGACCTCGCCGCGGGCCGTCTGCTTGCGCACGACCGCAGCCCCATGGTCGTGGTGTGCGTCGACTACCTGTTCCCGATGTTCAAAGCGGTGTCGAGATACATGCCCTTGATGGACCGGCACGTGTCCGGGTCGCCCGATACCCTCCGGCCTGAGCGGATGCTGGCCGAAGCCTGGGATGTCGTCCGGCCGGTTTTCGAGCAGGGCCGCGTGCGCGCGTTCGCCCAGTGGGAAGCCCTCGCCGGGACCGGGCGCGTGCTGGAAGGCATCGCCCGCATCCTGCCTGCCGCGGTGCACGGCCGGGTCGAGACGCTGTTCCTCTCGGAGGGACCGTCCGTACGGGGCCGGTTCGACCCGGAGTCCGGGCATGTCGAGCCGGCCGGTCCGGATGCGGACGACCCCGGGCTGGAGGATCTGTTCGACCTGGCGGCCGCGCACGCCTATCGCCAGGGCGGCGAGGTGTTTCTGGCCGACCCCGGATCGCTGCCGCCCGGCGTCCCCTGCGTCGCGCTGCTGCGCTATTGATCCGCGGGGGGCGGTACGGCCAGCCGCTCCGCCCCCTCCGAGATTTCCATGCCCGCGAATCCGCTGGTTCCCCGGAACAGCGTCCGGCCGTCGCGCGCGGTGAGCCGCACCTCCACCTCGGCGGAGAGCGTCTCCTCGATGGTGCGCTCCATGCGGCCGTCCTTGGGGGCGCGGAGCACCCCGCCCGGCGCGAACCGGGCGGACAGCTCGAGCGCCAGTCCCGGCCGGAGGATGCGCGCATCCACCCGGTCGCGGCCGATCGCCAGGCGCTCGATCTTCGCCCGGTTGTAGGTGGCGAGCCGATGGACGCCATCCGGCGCCCGGAGGAAGGAGATCAGGCCCGTGAAGCTTCTGCCGAGCCAGGGAACACGGGCCGCGGAAAACAGGAATGACGCCCGGGGATCTTCGAAATGCCCGGCCTGCAGCCAGATCCAGGCAGAGGGGAACGAGCGGCCCCAGTCTTTTTCCACATACCCTTCGCCGCCCTCGAAATCCATCCCGACGCCGTCGAACACGATCCGTCCGTGCAGCCGCTGCCGGATGTTGACCACCCCGTGACGGCATTCCATGCCCGGGAGAAAGGTGAACGGACCCATGATTCCGCGGTGGAGACCGCGCTTCGGATATGGTTCGATGTCCGAAAACCGGATCCCGCCCAGGAGCTGGTGCTCCCCGGCGTCGTGACGCAGTTCGACGCCCTCCCCGCTGAACCGGCTGCCCCCGATCCGGACGTCGAAGCGTCCGGAGGACGCCCGGAACGCCTCCGCGGGATACCGCAGATAGGCGACGAGCCCGCGCCGGGCGTCGATCGCCTGAATGAACGCGTGCGCCTCCGCCGCCTCCCGGCCGAGCGCGATGCCGGGGATCAGCGCGAGCACGCGAGTGCGGTCCGCGCTGATCAGCTTGTAGTACCAGCCCTCGAAATAATTCCGGCGTCGGTGCGCCCCCTGATAGACTTCCGGATTCCAGAGATGCGCCATGTCCGCCTCCCCTCCTGTCCCCGCATCCCGGCCCGGCGCGGGCACGCTTGCCGCAGGCCTGCCCGCCGGTTTGCCGGGCCGTCCCGGTTCCTTTACAATGAAACCGGATCCCGTTTTTCCCAGTATCCCATGAAACGAGGAGGAAGTGCGTCATGCGTGAGTTCGATCTGGCGATCATCGGGAGCGGCGTAGGGCTGTCGCTGGCCGAAGCCGCACTGAACAAGGGGCTGCGCTGCGCGTTGGTCGAGGAGGGCAAATTCGGCGGCACCTGCCTGACGCGCGGGTGCATCCCGTCCAAGATCCTCGTCCATCCGGCCGATCTCATCCGCGAAGCCGCGCACGCCGCCCGGATCGGCCTGGACTTCCAGCTGGCCGGGATGGACTGGGGCGTCCTGTCCCGGCGCATGTGGGAAAAGATCGGCGAGTCCGCCCGGATCGAACACAGTCTGACGGGCATACAGGGTCTGACGGTGTACAAGGGCCGCGGCGCGTTCACCGCGCCGTTCGCGATGCGGGTGACGACGCCGGACGGCGGGACGGTCGGCGAGTTCCGCGCCCGGCGGTACATCCTCGCGCCCGGCGCCCGTTCCGCGGTCCCCCCCGTCGACGGGCTGGAACAGGTGGGCTATGTCGTGTCCGAAACGTTTTTCGGGGACAGGTTTCCGGAGAAACCCTGGAAATCCCTGGTCATTCTGGGCGGCGGAGCGATCGGGTGCGAGTTCGCGCACATCTTCTCCGCGTTCGGCACCCGGGTGACCGTGGTCGAAAGGCTGCCCCGGCTCGCGTCGACCGAGGAGGAGGAGGTCAGCCGGCTTGTCGAGTCGCAGTTCCGCGCCAACGGCATCGACGTGCTGACCGGACACCGCGCGGTCCGGGTGCGCGGCACCGGCGCCGGAAAAACCGTTACGGTCCGCGACGAGGCGACCGGGGCGACCCGGGACATCCACTGCGAAGAAATCCTGGTATCGGCCGGCGTCCGCTCCAATGCGGACCGGATCGCGGCGGATGCGGCCGGGATCGCGCTCGACGAACGCGGCTGGATCCGAACGGATGAGTACCTGCAGACCAGCGTACCCGGAATCTGGGCGCTCGGGGACATCAACGGCAAGTACCAGTTTCGCCACAAGGCGAATTACGAGGCGGACATCCTGGCCGGAAACCTGTTCGGCCCCGGCGGCGAAGCCGGGCGGCGGCAGGTCCACTACGATGCGGTGCCCTGGGCGATCTTCACCTGTCCGCAGGTCGCGCACGTCGGTTTGACCGAGGCGCAGGCGCGGGAGCGCGGCGGCCGTCTGCTGGTCGGATACAACCGGTACTCCTCGGTCGCCAAGGGGTTCGCGATGGGATACGAACCGGGGGATCCGGACGACGGATTCGTCAAGCTGATCGCGGACGAGCACATGCGCATCCTCGGGGTGCACATCGCGGGTCCGCATGCCTCGATGCTCATCCAGCCTTTCGTCTATCTCATGAACGCGGGTTTCTCGTGCACGCTGCCCTCCCCCGCGGAGCGCGGCAAGGTGCTGAGGCGCAAACTGTCCGAGGCGGTGCACCAGTGCCTCGAAGCCGGGACGATCAGTCCGATCTACGAGTCGATGGTCATCCACCCCGCGCTCAGCGAGGTCGCGGCCTGGGTCATCGGCGGCTTACGGTTTGTGAACGAACCGTAAGCCGATGGAGTCGGGTACGGATCGCAAGCGACAGACGCGTCTAGCGCTTCATGGCATCCGCAAATCCCTCAACGAGCAGGCGCACGCGGTCCATGCAGTCCGCGCATTCGCGGATCTTCGCCGCGATCGCTTCCCGCTTTCCTTTGTCCTGCAGCGCCTCCAGCGTCACGTTGAAACCGCCGCCCAGCGATTCCAGACTCGTCGCGCCGCTGTCGGCGGGCAGCCCCGTTCCGTTCCATAACGCCGCCAGATTCCCGTATTCGCCGATCACATCGTCCAAAAACACCATGTCCGGATTCATGGCCCGTGCGCGTTCCAGGAACCGGCGGCAGCTCCCGTTGGTCGCCAGATTGCATACATAGACCTTGTGCATGGCCCAGTCGTCAAACCCTTCCCAGCGCATGCCGACAAACCTGCCGTCCACGATGTCCTGCGCCCAGGCACGGAACGCGTCGCCCCCGAACCGGTATCCGTCCGCTCGCACCGAGAGCAGGCGGGGCATGTCCAGCACGGCGTTTCTGTACAGCAGCCGCAGCTCGGGACTGCGCGTCCTGCCGCCCATGAACACCCATCCGAACCCCATGAACTCCGCCAATCCGGCCTCCGGGGCCGGAAACCCGGCCGGCGGATCAAACAGCGATTCGACCGGCACGCGCTCCGGCGTCTGGCGGTCGCCCGACAGATGCAGCAGGGTCCGCCCGAACTCCTCGTACCCGACGAACACGCCCCATCCGTAATGGTATCGGATCACCGGAACACCCCTGTCGACGGATTCGATCAACCTCCGCACGGCTTGCTCCGTACCGGCCCTCACGGTTTTTTCGGGAACGAACTCACTCTCATATCCGCAGGTGGAGAACACACGCTCGATGAAGCCGCCGCGCTCCGCGCCGCCGACCTGGCAGTCCGTCGCGCCGTCGCCCCTGAAATGGTCCGTCGCGTAAATCTGGGCCAGGCTGTCGCCTGTCAGTCCGGAGAAAAGCCAGTAGTCGAAGTCCGGCTCGCCGAGCCGCTCCATGACGTACCGGGCGCAGCCGCAGAACCAGTAGTTTTCCCCGTAGTGCAGGGTGACCACCGGATGGATGTCCGGGAGCAGGCGGTTGCTTTTCCGTTCGGCCACGGCAAGCGCGCCCTCCCGGATCTTCGGCCGGATGGACCGTCTGAGCTGGGATACCCGCACACTCCGGAAGTACCGCTTCCCCTCCCCGTTGGAACCAAGGACGATCGGATGGGACTCCCAGGCGCGCGGATCCGTCGACATGTAGGGCATGCGGATTCCGCAGTACCGCGTCTCGCCGTTGATGACCACCGCGAAGTGCTTTTCCCCGACGGTCCAGGAGAGGCAGTTGTACCGGCCCGGTTCGATTCTCCCCGCTTCCGGCACGACGACCGCATCGCCGAAAACCGGCTGATGGAAGCAGATCGCGTGTTTCGACAGTCCGGACTCCGAGTTGTTTTCCATGTTGATCCCGTACATCCGGTCGCCGTGGTAGAACCGGATGCTTCCCTCGTCGCTGCCGTGGGAGTACCGCTCACTGGCCTCGTCGCTCCGGAACTCGATTTCCACCCGGTACGGGATGCGGACCTCGATCTCCGTGGACAGTCTCCGCTTGTCGATATGGGCGACATACTCCGCCTCCCCGGATTCGGTAAGCCGGTAATGCGGATTCAATACCGGTCTGAACCGGTCCATCGGAATCTCTTTTGTCCACAGCGGTGGATTCGCCTCCTCGATTTCCTCCGGCGACAGGTGGTCCGCCTGTCCGGACGGCCGGTACAGCGCCGCGTTGGGCACCCGCTCCCGGACCGGCAGCCACAGGTCGACCCGCTCCCGCTGCACGTCGGTCGACAGGACCGACTCCACCAGCGGCTCGTGGCGGAGATTCCCGTTGTTCGAGTAATCCACCTCGAAATACCCGTTCCCGTCAAAGAACCGGATCATGCCCCGGAGCACGGCGCCCGGGTCCTGGTCCAGGTACATGCCGCGGACCGCGCAGAGGCCGCCGGGAAGGCGGCGCTCCGCAAACGGAGCGGCATGGACGGCCGATCCGTCGATCCGGCGGATCAGGACCGTCTGCGGCACGTCGTCGTGGTACTCGAAACGTCCGTGGTCCCCCGGCGGGGGAAGATCCGCCCCGTTCACCGCGAGCCAGTCATCGAACGCCTCCGGGTCGGACGCCCCGGTCTCCGCCAGAACGGACGTAAGCACCCGCATCGGCGGCAGTTCGGCCAATCGGACCTTGCCCGGCTGCTCCAGCCGGTCCCCGACGGCGGACAGCCGGTCGACGGACACCGGTGCGGAGTCCTCGGCCTCCCGCGCGTGCCGGTCCATCTCTTCATACAGAAACGGGAGCGCGGATATCCGCGTGATCCCGTTCCGGATCATGGTCTGCAAGAACCCGTCGACGATCCGCCGCAGATCCGACAATGCGGTGATCTCTTCGTCGATCGCCCGGATGCGCCCGACGAACGCCTCGACCACCACGCTCATATCCCGGCTTTCATAGATGCGCCGGATGTCCCGGACGGAGATCTGCATTTTACGCAGGATCGTGATCTGCCCGAGCCGTTCCACGGAGGCCGGCGGATAACTCCGGTACTTCCCGTCCTCCGTCCGGAGGCTTTCCACCAGTCCGGCCTGCTCATAGTAGCGCAGTGCGCGGGAGGTCAATCCCAGCTGCCGCGTCAATTCGGTGATGATGACCGGTTTTCCATCCATGTTTCCGCCTCCTGACACCCAAGACGATATCACTTGACCGTGCGTCAAGGTCAAGGGGCGCCGGAAAAAACGGCGGATCCGGAGGGATTCCGGATCCGCCGCGGAACGTACGTCTTCCGGACGGGCGGTGCTACGCCGTTTCCAGCTCCTCCGCGATCCGGAGGAGCTCGTTGTATTTCGCGACGCGCTCGGTGCGCGCGGGCGCCCCGGTCTTGATGAACCGCGCGCCGGTCGCGGCGGCCAGGTGGGCGATCGTCGTGTCCTCGGTCTCGCCGGACCGGTGGGATACGATCGACAGGAAGCCCGCTTCCCGGGCCATGCGCATGGCGTCGAGGGTTTCGGTGAGCGTTCCGATCTGGTTCAGCTTGATGAGGATGGCGTTTCCGCTCTTTTCCCGGATCCCGCGTGCCAGCCGTTCCGGATTGGTGACGAACAAGTCGTCCCCGACCAGCCGCACCCGCGCGCCAAGGCGTGCGGTCAGCGCGGCCCAGCCCGCCCAGTCGTCCTCCGCGAGCCCGTCCTCGATGGAGAGGACGGGGTAGCGCTCGACCAGGGACTCGAGGTAGTCGACCATCTGGGCGCCGGTCCTGACGACCGTGCCGCCCTGCATCCGGTACAGTCCCTCGCCGTGGAACTCCGAGGCCGCGACGTCGAGTGCGATCGCGATGTCCCGGCCCGCCCGGTACCCCGCGTCCCCGATGGCGGCGAGGATCTCCTGCAGCACGTCGTCCGCGTTCCCGAGGCGCGGGGCGAAGCCGCCTTCGTCGCCGACCGCGGTGGTCAGCCCCTTGGCGGAGAGCCGGGATTTGAGCCGATGGTAGACTTCCGCGCCCATCCGCAGCCCTTCGCGGAACGAAGGCGCGCCGACGGGCGCGATCATGAACTCCTGGAAATCCAGTCCGTTGTCCGCATGCCGGCCGCCGTTGAGGATGTTGAACAACGGGACGGGCAGCGAAACCTCGGGGGATCCCGCCAGCCGGTTGATGTGGCGGAACAGCGGAATGCCCGCGTCCGCCGCCGCGGCGCGCGCGGCCGCGAGCGAGACCGCAAGGATCGCGTTCGCGCCGAGCCGCGTCTTGTTGGGGGTGCCGTCCAGTTCGATCATCCGCCGGTCCAGTCCGGCCTGATCCGCCGGATCCCAACCGGTGAGCACCGGGCCGATCTCGCCGTTCACGTGCGCGACCGCGTCCAGAACCCCTTTTCCGAGGTAGCGCGCGGGATCCTTGTCCCGCAGTTCCAGCGCCTCGTGGACGCCGGTCGAGGCGCCCGAAGGCACCGCGGCGCGTCCGATGACGCCGTCCGCCAGCCGGACGTCGGCCTCGACGGTGGGGAAACCGCGGGAATCGAGGATCTCGCGGGCCTTGATCCGTATGATGTGGTTCATGTCGAACCCTCCCTTCGACCGATGGAAAAAGCATGGTGCGACTCAAGCATACCATTCGACCGTCGTCTTTTTTGTGATCCTGTCACATCGGGGGATCTTGCCGCCGGGCATCCGGGAACCCTATGATGGAGTCAGCGGATCCGCTTCGACGGACCCGCCCGGAGGAAGCATCGTGCCGCGCGTCACCAAACGGATTCTGTCCCTTGCGGTTCCGATCCTGCTGGCGCTCCTTCTGCGGAGCGCCGCGACGGCGTCCGCCGATCCGACCGGCGTTTTCGATTTCCGGACCATGATGGACAACCATGGAGCGGTGATGCTCCTCATCGATCCGGACAGCGGGGCGATTCTGTATGCGAACGCGGCCGCTTCGACGTTCTACGGATATCCTCCCGCCGCGCTCTTCGGGATGACGATCGCGGACATCAACATGCTCTCGCCGGAGGAGATCGCGGCCGAAATGGCCGATGCGGTCGCGGAGAACCGGAACTATTTCGTGTTCCGGCACCGTCTGGCGGACGGTTCGGTCCGCGACGTCGAGGTTTTCTCGTATCCGGTCGAGGCCGGTGGACGGCAAGTGCTGTACTCGGTGGTCCATGACATCACGGACAAGGCCGCGCTGCTGCGGCGTGAACGCGCCGCGGCGATCCGGACCGTGTCCGCGGGCGGTGCGGTCATCGTCGCCCTCGCCGGTTTCAGTCTGCTTCTCGCAGGCAGCCGCCGGCGCATCCGGCGCGCGCGGGATCTGCTCGACCGTGCCGCTGCGCTTCGGCAGACCTTTGTCGACGCGGATGACAGCCTCATCAGCCTGAGAGACGAGAATCTGGAACCTGTTTTTGTGAACCGCGCGTTCAAAGCCTGGCATGCCGGGAGAACAGACAGGGATCCGGACCCGGACGCGGACGATGCTCCGAGGCGGGCGGCGGATCGGGACGTACTCGGGAGCGGACGGACGATCGTCGGTGAAGAGGTGCACGGCGGACGGACCTATCGCGCGACGCGTTTTCCGGTTTCACTGATGGACGGGAAAACCGGCGTCGGAATGCACATGCGCGACATCACGGAGGAGAAGGAGCGGGAGCGGCTGCGCGAAACCGAGCTGAGCCGCCTCCGGATCCAGTCCGAGGTGGCGGTCCGGGATTTCCCGACCCGGCGGGAGCAGCTTGATTTCGTTCTCCGTCAGGCCCTTGCACTCACGGGGAGCCGGTACGGATACGTGTTCCTGTACGACGAGCCGACGCGGGAGTTCACGCTGGATGCCTGGACCGACGGGGTCATGGCGGACTGCGCGGTGCGCGACGAGCCGATGCGGTACCGGCTGGAATCGACCGGCGTATGGGGAGAGGCGGTCCGCCTGCGCGCCCCGCTCATCCTCAACGCTTTCCGTGCTCCGAGTCCGCTCAAGAAGGGGTATCCCGAAGGACATGTGGAACTGGACCGGTTCATGACCGTGCCGGTGATCCTGGACGGGACGGTCGTCGCGGTCGCGGGCATGGCGAACAAGGAAGCCCCCTATGACGACAACGACGTCCTGCAGCTCTCCCTGCTGATGACCGGCGCCTGGCGCGCGGTGGAGCTTCGCGATGCGCGCGACCGGCTGACCTTGGAGCGCAACCGGTATCGGCAGACGCTGGAGTCGATCGGGGACGGGGTGGTCGCCATCGGCCGGAACGGGAGCATCGTGTCGGCGAACGAAGCGGCCTGCCGGCTTACGGGCCGGAAGGCCGGTGAGATGGATGGGCGGCCGTACCGTGACGTGTTCCGGTTCCGCAATGAAACCTCCGGTTCCGAACTGCCCGATCCGATCGAAGCGGTGTCGGTTTCGGGCGGAAACACGCAGACCGTCGAATGCGCCAGACTGTCGGGTGCGGACGGTGCGGACCGGCTCGTCGAGGCGGTCGCGTCGCCCATCCTGGACGCCCCGGGTGATCCGCACGGTGTCGTGCTGGTTTTTCGGGACATCGGGGAGAAGCGGTCGCGGGACAAGGAAATCGAGTATCTCAGCTACCATGATGCCTTGACCGGGCTGTACAACCGACGTTTTTTCGAAACCGAGCTGCGGCGCCTCGACACCCCGCGCAATCTGCCGCTGTCCATCGTGATGGGCGACGTGAACGGTCTCAAGTCCGCCAACGACCTGTGGGGACACGATACGGGAGACCGGCTGCTCCAGACGGTTTCCGGCGTGCTGCAGCGTCACTGCCGTGCGGATGACATCATCGCGCGGTGGGGCGGGGACGAGTTCATCCTGCTGCTGCCGCGGACGGTGCGGACGGAGGCGGAGGGGATCGTGCGGCGGATCCGGGATGAGCTGGAAGGGATTGCGGTCGACGGGATACCCTGCAGCCTGTCGATGGGCTGCGCCGCGAAAACCGATCCGGCCGAAGGAGCGGCGGAGATCCTGCGGGAAGCCGAGATGCGGATGTATCGGATGAAGGAGTCGGATCGTCCCGGACTCCAGCGCCGCATCGCCGAAGCGGCGCTTCGGCGCACCTCCCCGCCCGGGTTCCGCGAAGGACGGGATGACCGCGGAACGGGTGCCGTCGGAGAGGCTGGAACTACTCCGGGCGGTTGACCGGCGCGGGCGGGGTCTTGCGCTTGCCCGTCATCGAAGCGACGTCGAGCCGCAGGACGGCGGTCCGTGCGAATACCGCGGGGTTGTAGACCGGTTTCCCCGCCATCCCGTGCCGCGCCATGATCCGGTCCATGCCGAGAACCCGCTCGTCCGGATCGGTGACGATGCGCATCCGCCCGATCCCGACCACGCTCTCAAACGTTGCGGACCAGTCGCAGGCCTCGTCGCCCGGCAGCAACCGGTAGCCGCCGTCGACCTCGAAAGCGACCCGGTCGTTGCGTTGCAGCAGGTCGAGCTTGCGGCCCTCCAGCGCGCAGTGGAAGTACAGGATATTCTCGCCGTCCCGTTCCGTCCGGGCAAAGTTCATGGGGATGAGATACGGTTGTTCCCCGTCGCAGAACGCGACGCGGGCGACCTCGTGGCGGTCGAGGATCGATGCCAGCTCCCGGGGGTCGGTGATTTCGCGGTCCGTACGTCTCATGCGGCTCTCCCTGCCTGTCGTGTCTATGCCAGTCCGGCCCGCCGTTCCGCGGAGAGCACGGTCTGCTGGATCAGCATCCGGACGGTGACCGGGCCTACGCCGCCCGGAACCGGGGTGTAGGCGGAGGACCTGGGCGCGGCGGCCTCCAGGTCGATGTCCCCGACGTTTTCGGGGTTGTAGCCCGCGTCGACCAGCACGGCGCCTTCCTTGATCCAGTCCGCCTGGACGAAGCGGGGCTTGCCGACCGCCGCGACGACGATGTCCGCACGCCGGACGACGTCGGGGAGGTTGCGGGTCCGCGAGTGGCAGACCGTGACCGTCGCGTCCGCGTTGAGCAGCAGCATCGCGACCGGCTTGCCCAGGATGGGGCTGCGTCCGATGACGACCGCCTCGCGGCCCGCGACCTCGATCCCGAAGCGCCGGAGCAGCGCCATGATCCCCATGGGCGTCGCGCTCCCGAACGCCGGCAGCCGCATGGCCATGGCCCCGAAACTCGCGGTGTTGACGCCGTCGACGTCCTTGTCCGGCGCGATCGCGTCGAAGCACCGCTGCTCGTCGACCTGCGCCGGCACCGGATGCTGCAGCAGGATGCCGCAGACTCCGGGGTCCCGGTTGAGCGCGTCGATCGCCGCGAGCACGTCCCCGGTGGCGGCGGCCGCGGGCAGGACGACCTTGCGGGAGTCCATGCCGACCCGGGCGCAGGCGTTGCCCTTCATCCGCACATACGTGACGGAGGCGGGGTCGTCCCCGACCAGGATCGTGGCCAGGACCGGGACCTGCCCGGTCTTTTCAATGATCCGCGCGACCCGCGGCCTGAGCGACTCCTCGATTTCGGCGGCCAGCAGCCTGCCGTCCAGAATGACCGGTGTATTACCCATATCGTTCCTCCCGGTAGAAATCGTTAGCGGTTTTTCCACGCG
>JAGOFF010000251.1 GCA_017997315.1 Clostridia bacterium | reverse complement strand
ATGTATGCCGGGCGGGCGGACTGGTCGGTGATCGCCGCGGTCAAGGCCGCGGTGTCGGTCCCGGTGCTGGGCAACGGGGACGTCCGGGACACGGCGTCCGCGGCCGCGATGCTCCGGGAGACCGGCGCGGACGGCGCGGCGGTCGGACGGGCCGCGCTCGGCGATCCCTGGATCTTTGCGCGCATCGCCGCCGCACTCCGGGGGGAGCCCGCGCCGCTCCCGCCCGGCATCTCGGAACGGGCCGCGGCCGCGCTGCGCGAGATCGATGCCCGGATCGCGCTCCACGGGGAGGGCCAGGCGCTGCGGGAGTCGCGCAAATCGCTGCTGTGGTACCTGCACGGCACGCCGCACTCCGCGGAACTCCGCCGGCGTGCATCCGAAGTCGCGGACCGGGCTTCCGCCGCTGCGCTGCTGGAAGATTGGAAATCGTCCGTTTTCGACAAATAACCGGGCTCAGATTTTACATATTACACAAGAAGCGCGGGTGGAAACGACCTTTTTCCAATAGTATAATGGAATGGCTCGGCGCTTCGGCGCCACAACCAAATCACAAGGGGGTCCCGCTGCATGAAAGAATATCCTGCGTCCAAAATCCGCAATATCGTCCTGCTGGGACACGGCGGATCCGGCAAGACCGTCCTGGCCGAGGCCATCCTCTTCAATGCCAAGGCCATCGACCGGCTGGGCAAACCGACGGACGGGAACACCACGATGGACTTCGACCCCGAGGAGATCCGTCGCCAGATTTCAATCAACACCGCGCTCGCGGCCTGCGAGTGGAAAGACACCAAGATCAACCTCATCGACACCCCGGGCGACTTCGACTTCATCGGCGAGGTCATGCAGGGCATGCACGTCGCGGATTCCTCGGTGGTCGTCGTGGGTGCCAAGGACGGCGTGGTGGTCGGCACAGAGAAGGCGGTCCGCGCCTCCCGCAAGGCCGGCAAGCCGATGTTCTTCTATGTCGGCCGCATGGACGAAGCCAACGCGAACTTCGCACGCACCCTGGAGCAGCTCAAGGAGAGCTTCGGCGTGTCGGTGACCCCGTTCATGCTCCCGATCCTCGACGGACCCGTGATGAAGGGCTTTGTCGACGTCATCGCCAAGAAGGCCTACACCCTCGGCGCAGGCGGGGACTACAAGGAGTGCCCGGTGCCCGGCGACATGGCCGGCGAGGTCGAGTCGCTGCAGGAGGGCATCCTCGAGCACGCCGCCGAGAGCGACGAAACCCTGATGGAAAAGTACTTCGGCGGCGAGGCGTTCACCGACGAGGAGCTCGCGACCGGACTGCGCGCCAGCATCGCGGCCGGCTCCCTGACCCCGGTGTTCGTCGGATCCGCAGCCTCCAACTGGGGGGTGCGGTTCGTCATGGACAGCCTGTGCGCCTACGCCCCGTCCGCGGATTCCGCGGGACCGGTCGAGGCGAAAAGCCCCGAGGGGACCCCGATGCCGGTCGCGCCCGCGGCGGACGGACCGCTGTCCGCGTTCGTGTTCAAGACCATCGCCGACCCCTTCGTCGGCCGCATCTCGCTGTTCCGGGTATACTCCGGCACGATGAAGCCCAACTCCTCGGTCTACAATCCGCTCAAGGAAAAGGACGAGCGCATCGCGGGACTCGCGATCATGGTGGGCAAGAAGCAGGTCGCCGCGGAGAAGATCGTCGCGGGTGACATCGGCGCGGTGACCAAGCTTGTGGCCACCGCCACCAACGACACGCTGTGCGACCGGTCCCGTCCGGTCGTGCTCGAGCCCATCCGGTTCCCGGTGCCCTGCCTGTCGATGGCCATCCTCGCCAAGGCCAAGGGCGACGACGAAAAGATCATGTCCGGCCTGAACAAGCTGCGTGACGAGGATCCGACCTTCGTGGTCCGCGCGGATGCCGAGACGCACCAGATCGTACTGTCCGGCATGGGCGAGCAGCACCTCGACGTGCTGCGCTCCAAGCTCAAGTCCAAGTTCAACACTGACTCGTCGCTCGAGGAGCCCATGGTTCCGTACCGAGAGACCATCCGGAAAAAGGTCAAGGTCCAGGGCCGGCACAAGAAACAGTCCGGCGGCCACGGCCAGTACGGCGACGTCTGGATCGAGTTCGAGCCGGGCGAGACCGAGGCGCTGACGTTCGAGGAAAAGATCTTCGGCGGCTCGGTTCCCAAGCAGTATCATCCCGCGGTCGAAAAGGGCATGCAGGAAGCGGTCACCAAGGGTGTGCTCGCGGGCTACCCGGTCGTGAACCTCAAGGCCACGCTGGTCGACGGTTCCTACCACGACGTCGACTCCTCCGAAATGGCGTTCAAGATCGCGGCCAGCCTCGCGTTCAAGGCGGGCATGCCGCTCGCTTCCCCGATCCTGCTCGAGCCCATCAGCCATATCGAGATCACGATCCCCGACGCCTTCCTGGGCGACATCATGGGCGACCTCAACAAGCGCCGCGGTCGTATCATCGGGATCAACCCCAACGACGAGGGCGAGCAGGTGGTCACGGCCGAGGCTCCGACCTCCGAGATGGCCAAGTATGCCACCGACCTCAAGTCCATGACCCAGGGACGCGGTGCCTACGTGATCGGATTCGCCCGGTACGAGCCCGCCCCGCAGAACGTGATGGACAAGGTCATCGCCGACGCCAAGGCCCGCGCCGCCGAGGAAGACTGACAATCCGCCTGCCGTATGCACAGAAGGGGTCCGCCGCAAGACGGGCCCCTTTTCGACCGGATCGGACGATCCAGTGTATGGAAACCAGAGACGGAGAGGTTCCGGGGAGGCCTGCCGCATGAACACCGACTTCGAAAAACCCGGCCGTACCGTTCATTCCGAAGCCTTGCTCCGGATCCGCACGATCGTGGCCGGCGGCGCCTTCGACCTGCACCTGCACACGACCGCCTCCGACGGGACCACCTCTCCGGACGAACTGGTGAGGATGGTTGCGACCGGAGGGCTGCGCGCGTTTTCGGTGACCGACCACGACACCCTCGCGGCGCTCCCGGCGATCCGCGCCGCACTGGCGTCGCTTGCGGCGGCGGGCGGGCGTGTCCCGCTGTTTGTGCCCGGCGTCGAGCTCAGCGTGGACTACGAGACGGTGCCCGGACGGATGACGGAGATCCATCTGCTGGGCTATTTCCCGCTGGGAGGGATCGAGGCGGTCGAGGACTGGCTGCGGGTGCAGCGTGTCCGCCGGCGGGAACGGAACCGCCGGATGTGCGCGCAGCTGACCGCGCTCGGCATGCCGGTCACCTTGGAGGAACTCGAAGCGGAGGGACGCCCGCTGCCGGACGCGGACACGGGCACGGACGGCGGGGAGACCGTCGTCGGGCGTGTCCAGGCGGCCAACCTCCTGGTCCGCAAGGGATTCGCGGAGAGCCGGCGCGACGCATTCGAGCGGTTCCTCGGCCCGGGCCGCCCGGGGTACGCCCCGCGCGAACGGCCCTCGCTCCGGGAGGCGATCGACTATCTCGACATGCACGGCGGGATCCCGGTGGTCGCGCACCCGCATGTCTATAAATGGACCGGCGAGGCTTCCGGACTGTACGGACGGACGCTTGCGGAGGTGCTCACGGAACTGCGCGGGTGGGGACTGGCCGGGGTCGAGGC
>JAGOFF010000250.1 GCA_017997315.1 Clostridia bacterium | reverse complement strand
CGCCCGATGTTCAGGTTGCGGACGTCGACGCGGAGCATGAACGCATAACGGCGCTCGGAGCCGTGATCATCGAGCCGCCCGCTTCGTATCCGTGGGGTTCGCGTTCCATGGAATTCCGGGATCCCGACGGCAACATCATCAACTTTTTCCAGCGCATATAGAGCAGGCCGACCGGCGGCCGGCCGATTCGCCGTGACCGCCGGCCTCTCACGGAAAGCAGGCCCCCCATGGTGAGAATCGACCGGAAGCAGAAGATCCTTCTATCCGCCGCCGCCCTCCTGCTTGTCGCTGCCGTGCTGCTGCCGGTACTGGCGCTTACCCGCTGCGGGAAACGCGGCGACGGAACCGGTGACACGACAACCACGGGAACATCCGGTACCCTCGGGGAGCCTCCCGCGGCCGTTGTCGCGGACGACCCGGATCCGCGCGCGGACTTCGCCGCGATGGAGGCACCGCCGGCTTCCGGATATCCGGAGTGTCCGGGATCGATCGGGCTGTCGATCACCGGCGGACCCGGGCGTCCGGCCGGAACCGGCGCGGAAACGCGGGCCGTCCCGCAGGCCGCATCGCCCGCTGCGCCGTTCGCGCAGCGGATCGCCCCGCCGACGGCCGCACTTCTGCTGCCCGGTATTACGATCAAGCCGTCGATCCATTTTCCTATCCCGACCCCGACGCCCACCCCGCCTCCTTCCACCGCGGTCTCGGTCACCGCGCCGACGGCCGGATCGGTCTGGCGGCCCGGGGAATCCTGCCCCGTCACCTGGACGGTGAATTCGGGCCGGGACGTGACGGTCGACCTCCTGCTGAGCACCGACGGGGGCGCGACCTGGGCCGCGGTCGCGGAGGGCCTCCCGAACACTTCGCCCTACGCTGTGACGCTTCCGGACCGGACGTCGGACGCCTGCGTGTTCCGGGTCGACGCGTGGGTGGGGACCGTCCTGCTGGGGTACAACGTGTCGCCGGTCTTCACGATAGCCGCCCCGCTTTCGCCGACCCCGTCCCCGACGCCTTCTCCCGAGCCGACCCCGGCCCTGTCCCCCTCTCCCGAACCGACGCCGCCCGTCCCTTCCTTCATTCCGATGCGGGACGCATTCGTCTCCTCGGAGGGCGATCCGGTCCGCTGGGTCCGGCTGGACACCACTGAGATCGACGGGGAAGAGCCGGCCCGTCTGCTCTGGCAGGTGTCCGCGATCCCGTTCGCCTGCCGGGAGGGAACGGATGTCCGGACCACCGCGGGACTGCTGGCCTCCGGGGAACTGGACGCGGGCATCCGGGAATTCGCGGTCGACTTCGGCGCCCTGGACGCCGCCGCGACCGGAACCGCCGCGCCGGAGGGCAACCACGGCGCCGCGTTCACCCCGGTTGCGGGGTGGGCGCTGCCGTCGATGGCGCAGCGGGCGCTGTATGTCCGTGTTGTCGCGCTGGACGCTTCGGGGCTTCCGATCGGCCGGCCGGGTTCCGGCATTCCGGTACTGTACGGCCACGGGAGCCTGGACCTGGAAATCTCCGGCAGCCTGCCGCTGCCGGACCTCGAACACCCGGTCGTGCAGTGCAAGACGACCTCTGGAACGGATCCGGGTTCCTACCGGGATCTCGCGGAGGATCCGCTGGTGGTGCTGGCCGGGACGCCCCAGTGGGGCTTCTGCCTTGCCGAAGTTCCGCGCGACTCGGTGGAGATCGATCTGCAGTTCTCCACGACCCCGTTTGAAACCGCGGACGAAAACGACTATCGGAATCCCGCGGGCCTCGTCTGGCGGTCGGACGCCAAAGGGTTGGTCTATACCCCCGTGACGCGGTACTACACCATCCCGTTCGACCAGTTCGCGCCCGCCAAGCCGGATCTCGGCGAAAACACCGTCAGGTACTATGTGCGCGCGGTCTGCTACCTACCGACGGATAATCCGTCCGTCACTTATCCCGCCGTATCGCTGACGGGTACGGTGTTCTGGACCGGGGATCCGATGTTCGCGATCGCACAGGAGATCGATAAAACGGTCACCCTCCCGACCGAGGAGGTCGAGGTCGAGTCGTATGTGCCGTCCACGGACTTTCTGCGGTATGAGCCCGTCCAGTGGGAGGATCCGCGGTGCGAGGAGATGTATGAGGTCACCCGTCCGCTCACCGCCTCCGATATCTGCTTTTCATTGAAAAACGAGAAGACCGGGGATGTGCTGCTTCCATGGCCGCTGCACAAGCAGTTCTACCCCTCCACGACGCCCGAGCAGTACCAGGCCCTCATCGACAAGATGCTGCCGGTCGGCGCCTGGTTCCACCTGACCATCGTCTACAGCGACTGGGATGAGTTCTGCAACGAGTTCTGGGGATTGCTCACCGAGATCTACAACTCGATCCGGGAGGCGTACAACGGGATCCAGGCCTCCGCCGCGGGATTCATCGCGGACCGGTTCGCGTTCCTCGGCGAGGACGTGCAGGGCATGATCCGGTACGCGGTGGAACGGCTGATCGATTCCGGGCTCGCGATGGTCGGGCTCCCGCCGGAGCTCCCGAATTTCGAGGGGCTGGTGGAGGAGGGGATGGACTACTGCCTCGAGGTCGCGCTCGCGGAAGCCGCGAAGACACTGGGCGTTCCGGTGGATCAGGTGCCGGAGAGCGTCCGGGACGAGATCTCCGCGGAACTCACCCGCCAGGTCACGGGACTGGAGTCGATGAACCGGTCCAATCCGCTTGACGTGGACTTCCTCAAACCCGCGACCGCCGCGATGTACCGCCCGGCGTATGTGGACGTCCGCGTGTTCAACAAGCACGACCGCATGAGCGCGCCGGGGACGCTGACCGTCTCGTTCGTGCCTGTCCAGCACCCGGGATACAATTTCTTTGAGGTCAAGCCGCAGACCATCCCCGCGCTGGCGCCGTACGACTCGGTCTACATCCGGGTGTTCCTCAAGGAGCGGGTCGAGTATCCGTACACCGATTTCAAGATCGTTTATGACGAGTTCTACTTCGGAGAGCACGAGGAGTGCCGGCTGACGGTCCGCGCGCAGTACGACGTACCGGATATCGAGGCGGCCGCGGACGCACAGGGCGCCGCCGGGCCGAACCCGATGTTCGACGACGTGTATGTGTGGGACCTCGATCCGGTTTTCACGGAGACCGCGGTCTCCTACCCGTGCGATCCGGTCTACGACATCCACAACTGACGGGACGGGAAACCGCCCCGGCCGGACGGCGTCTGGCCCGATCTGCGGACGGTTCGCCGCCGACTGCCGTTCTCGCCTGCCTCCGGGTCCGCCGAAAGGTCAGGCGGCCGGTTCCTCCGGCCCGACGTGCGGCGCCGGTGCCTTCTTCCCGGTCTTGCGGAGCATGAGCAAATTGAGGACCAGCGCGTAGGCCGCGGCCAGGCCGAGTGTGACCCACAGCAGTGTCTGGGATTGCGGCGCCAGCCCGATCATGATCAGCAGCGGGAACGCCACGAGGATGGCGACCGAGCTTCCGATGACCAGATTGTTGGCTGCGGGTGTCCGGAACTGCGGATCCACCTCGCGGAGCAGCAGGATGCCTGTACTCACCGTCCCGGTCATCATGCCGTACATCGACAGCATCCCCTCGACGGGGTAGCCCGGATAGATGCGTTTGGATATGATC
>JAGOFF010000249.1 GCA_017997315.1 Clostridia bacterium | reverse complement strand
CACCGCTACGGCGGCGCAGGTCATGGGTTCTGGTATTATCACACCGAAATGTACCGGCCGCAACAAGCGATGGACTCCTGGAGCAAGGTGTTCGCTTTCTTAGAAAAGCACTTGAAATGCGAATGATCACCGACTGACCGGAAAGGCCGAAACATGGGAATATCCAGCATAGGGGCGGCCATGACCGGACGCGAGCCTTTCGTCGTGATGGCAAAGCCGGTAGGACCGCTCTGCAATCTGCAATGCGGTTATTGCTACTATCTCGGAACGAGTCGGTATTATGACGCTGCGCACGCATTCCGCATGTCGGACCCCGTGCTGGAAGCCTTTGTGCGTCAGTACATCGAGGGGAATCCGGGTCCGCAGATTCAGTTCACCTGGCACGGCGGTGAGCCGACTTTGGCCGGCCTGGCCTTCTTCAGGCAAGCCGTCGCCCTGCAAAAACGCTACCTGCCGGCTGGCTGGACCTGCTGGAACAACCTGCAAACCAATGGGATCCTGCTCGATGATGAATGGTGCACCTTTCTGGCCGAAGAACATTTCGATGTCGGGTTAAGCCTTGACGGCACACAACCCCTTCATGACGAGTACCGCAAAGACTACAGCAATCAAGGCACGTTCGATCTTGCGGCTGCGGCCTGCCGCCGCCTGCAGTCGCATGGAATCCAGCCCGACCTGCTGTGCACGGTGACATCGTCGATTGCGAACGATCCGATTGGCGTTTATCGTTCATTGCGCTCATTCGGCACAGGATGGGTCCAGTTCATTCCGATCGTACGGCGAATGCCGGACGGGAGAACAACCGCCGATTCCGTCGGTGCCGGTGACTATGGCCGCTTCCTCAGCACCATCCTCGACGAGTGGCTGTCCCGCGACATCGGGCTGCTCGAGGTTCAGTTGTTTGCCGAGCTGTCGCACATCTGGTCGGGGGGTGAGGCAAACGTCTGCCAGTTGGCACCAACCTGCGGCCGCGTCCTGGTCCTTGAGCATGACGGCAGCGTTTACTCCTGCGATCATTTCGTATCACCGGAACATCGTCTCGGCGACCTGTCGAACCAGACATTGAGGGAAATGGCCGACTCGCCGGCACAGCGTGTTTTCGGGATGGCAAAATGCGACAGCCTGCCTGACCAGTGCCGGACCTGCGACTACCTCGCGGTCTGCCGCGGCCATTGTCCGAAAGACCGGTTCATCCTGTCCGATACGGGAGAGCCGGGTTTGAATTACTTGTGCGACGGACTGCGGCCGTTTTATGCCCATGCTGAAAAACCGCTGCGGCAGGTGGGTCAAATGCGCCGGCAGGGGCTGTCTCCGTCCGGGATCATGTCGGCTCTGCGTGCCGAAGAGCTTGTGCGTTGGCAGGGAATCGGGCGAAACGACCCCTGCCCTTGCGGCAGCGGCCGTAAAGCTAAAAACTGCTGCTGGCATAAACGGCCCTGATGCCGCTTGTCTGTAGACTTGGTGTGAATTGAATTATTGGGTGATATGCCTGGATCCGGAAAAACGAATACTTCCAGCAGAACAAACCGCAAATAATAGAATCCGGCACGTCCGCAGAAACGAAAAACCCCCGAAGCTTTTCGGCTTCAGGGGTTTTCTGGCGCGCCCGGCAGAGATCGAATCCACAACCTTCTGGTCCGTAGCCAGACGCTCTATCCAATTGAGCTACGGGCGCATACGCTTCACAGCAAGCGTAATTGTAATGTCTTTGAGTGCCGATGTCAACAACCGTTTTTATCCGCCCTAGCTCTGCTCAAGAGCTTGCGGGATGAGGTCGTGTGTCACACCGTCACAGGCTCACCGAGTATCTCGTCCGCTTCCGCGTCGGCTTCGATCGTGATGCTCCGGATCTTCTGCTCCTCCCGGGGACGGTCGTTCGCTCCGGTCCGGACCGATGCGATCGCATCCACGGTCTCGATTCCCGCGGTGACCCGTCCGAAGGCCGCATACTGGCCGTCGAGGTGCGGCGAATCCTGGTGCATGATGAAAAACTGGGATCCCGCGGAGTCCGGCTGCATCGCGCGCGCCATCGAAATGACGCCACGGGTGTGCCGGATCGTGTTGGCGTGGCCGTTGCGGGAGAACTCGCCCGGGATGCAGTAGCCCGGGCCTCCGGTGCCGGTGCCCTGCGGACAGCCTCCCTGGATCATGAACCCTGGGATCACGCGGTGGAAGATCAACCCGTCGTAGAATCCTTTCCTGGCGAGCGACACGAAATTGCGGACGGTGTTGGGGGCCTGGGAGGGATCGAGCTCGACGGTGATGGTCGCGCCGTCCTGCATGGTGATGGTGGCCTGGATCTGCATATTGTTTCCTCCGTATGGTTTTTCCGGCTCGCCGCGCAGCGCGGCATGTCCGATCGTCAGTCGCGGTTCTGGTTCTCGCGCAGCAGTCCGTCCCGGATGTCCCACAGTTTCTGGGACAGGTCGACATAGTAGACCTGCGGGTTCTCAAAGCGTTTGATGGACTCCCAGAGTGTCGTCAGCTGCTCCTCGCAGTACTCCCGGATCCTCCCGACCGGCTGCCGCCGGTACACGCATTCGCCGGCGCGGAACACCGGTTCGAGCATCTGGCGGACGGTGAAATTCTCGAGCGTCTTGCGCTTCCAGGTGTGCAGCGGGTCGAAGATCTCGTACGGCGCGGAGTCGTCGATGATCTCGCCCGCGACGGTGATGACGTCCGCAAGCGCCTTGCCGGTCTCGCGGTCGAAGAAACGCCAGACCTCCTTGTCGCAGGGATTCGTGATCTTGCCCTCGTTTTCTGACAGTTTCATGCGGGGGATGATGGTCCCGTCGCGTTCGATGGCCGCAAGCTTGTACACGCCGCCGAACACCGGCTCCGCGCGCGACGTGATCAGCCGTTCCCCGACGCCGAACGAGTCGATCGCAGCACCCTGGAGCACCAGGTCGCGGATGATGGCTTCATCCAGCGCGTTGCTTGCGGTGATCCGGACATAGGCGAGTCCGGCCTCGTCCAGCATTTCGCGCGCCTTCTGGGACAGGTAGGTGAGGTCGCCGCTGTCGATCCGGATGCCGCGGAGTTTTTTGCCCATCGGCTCCAGAACCTCCTTGGCGACCCGGATCGCATTGGGCACTCCGGACTTGAGCACGTTGTACGTGTCGACCAGCAGCACGGTGTTGTCCGGATAGGCCAACGCATACGCCTTGAACGCATCGAATTCGCTGTCGAAGATCTGGACCCAGGAGTGGGCCATGGTGCCGGAAAGCGGAATCCCGAACTGCTGGCCCGAGATGGTGCAGGAGGTGCCGTTGACGCCCGCAATGTACGCGGCGCGCGCTCCCAGGACCGCGGCGTCGTATCCTTGGGCGCGCCGGGCTCCGAACTCCATGATCGCCCGGCCTTTGGCGGCGCGGACGATCCGCGCCGACTTGGTGGCGATCAGGCTCTGGTGGTTGATGGTGACCAGCAGCATGGTCTCGATCATCTGTGCCTGGATGACCGGTCCGCGGACCTTGACGATGGGTTCGCCGGGAAAGATCGGGGTGCCTTCGGGCATCGCCCAGACGTCGCAGCGGAACTGGAAAGCGCGCAGGTAGTCGAGGAACGGTTCCCCGAACTGACCCGTACCGCGCAGGAATGCGA
>JAGOFF010000248.1 GCA_017997315.1 Clostridia bacterium | reverse complement strand
CGAGGGGAGTCCGGCGCGGCTGCGGATACCGTCCCGGCGGGGTCAGACCAGCTCGCGGTACTTCTCGTAGGAAAGCATGAGCAGCGACTTGTCCTGGCTGTAGGTGACTCTCTCGAGCGCTTCATCGATGTCGTAGAATCCACCCTCGCTGAAATTCTGCGCGGCGTTGGGGTGGACCTTTTCGTCATCGGCCATCATGATGAACCAGACGATCTTGTTGCAGACCGGGCGCATGCGCGAGATGGAGTAGAACTCGTAGTTCGTACGGCCCGCCGGCGCCACGATGCGCGCCTTGCAGCCGGCTTCGTAGGCGACCCGCTCGACTGCGACGTCCTCCGGCAGGTTGTTGCTGCGGACGACTCCCTTGGGAAAAACCCACTCGTGCTTCTCGTTCTTGAGAATCAGTACCTTGTCCTTGTGGAAAACGACACCTCCGGCGCAGTTTCTGACAAGCATCGGACGGACCTCCTCTCCCGCGGTCGTCCCGCTCTGGAACGCGGCACGGAACGCTCCCCGCATAAGGATTTTACCATACGCGGGGAGCGCGGGGAGCACGGGGATGGAGGAAAGGGCGGACGGGCGGCGGATGGAGCCGGATCAGGGGAATCGGACGATAAAAAGGGACCCCTGTCCGGGATGGCTCACCAGGCTGATGTCGCCGTTGTACAGCGTGACGATGTGCTTGACGATCGACAGGCCGAGCCCGGTGCCGCCCAGCTGGCGCGACCGGCTTTTGTCGACGCGGTAGAACCGCTCGAAGATGCGCTCCTGGTGTTCCGGCGGGATCCCGATGCCGGTGTCCGCGACCGTGATGACGGTGAACTTGCGCTCGGTGCGCACCGAGATCCGGACCTCGCCGCCGGGATGGTTGTACTTGATGGCGTTCTCTACGAGGTTGTAGAACAGCTGCTCGATGCGCAGGCGGGCCGCGCGCAGCGTCAGGGCCGGGTCCAGGTCGGTCAGGATGCGCACGCCCGCTTTTTCAGCCACCGGTTCCAGCCGCCGGGCGATCTCCGCGGCGACCTCGGCGAGCGGCACCGGCTGCAGCGAGGGTGCTTCGTCGCGTCCGCCCTCGATCTCGGAAAGCTGCAGGATGTCGTCGATGAGCGACTGCAGCCGTTCCGCCTCGATCTCGATGATCTCGTAGAACTGCGCGACGGTCCGGGCGTCCCGCTCCCCGTTCTTGAGCAGTTCGACATACCCGCGGATGGAGGTCAGGGGGGTCTTGAGCTCATGCGTGACGTTGGCGACAAATTCGCTGCGGATCTGCTCGAGCTTGCGCAGCCGGGTGACGTCCGCGACCACCGCGAGCGCGCCTTCGTCCCGCTCCGGATGCAGCGGGGTGGCGAACACCGTCAGGAGGCGCTCCTCGGGCCGGGTCACGCGGATCTCCTCGCGCACCGGCCCGCGCGCGGCGGCGGCCTTGAGCAGGATGTCTCGCACAAGCAGGTAGTTGGGGCCGCCGTCCCGGATATTGCCGCCGTCCGGGCCGCCCGCGGGACTCCCGAGCATCTCGCGCAGCCGTTCGGTCAGCAGCAGGAAGCGGCCGTCGGGGGCGACGGCCAGGATGCCGTCCTCCATGCCCTGGAGCATCCCGGCGAGCTTGTCGTTGGTCTCCTCCAGTTCGGCGTACGAGCGGCCGAGCCGGTCCGCCATTTCATTGAACGACTCGCTGAGCCGTCCGAGCTCGTCCGGCGCGGGATCCATGCGTACGCTGAAGTCCCCGTTCGAGAACGCGCGCGCGGCCGCCGCCATCGTTTCGATCGGGCGGGCCACCCGCCGCGAGAGCGTCCGGATCGCCGCGGCGGCCACCGCCAGTCCGACCAGCAGCCCGATCCCCGCGGCGCCCGCCATCGCAAGCCGGCTGCGGACGACGTTCTCCATGGGCATCGCGGCGCGCAGGATCCAGGGATCCGAGCGCATCGCGGCATAGACGTACCGGGTGTCGACCACCGTGCTGCCGCGCACGTCATGGCCCCAGCCGGATGCGATCGCCTGCGCGACTTCGGTCCGGCCGGCGTGGTTCTCATGGACCGGACCGGATGCCGCGCTGTCCGCAAGCACGGTCCCGTCCAGCGCGATCAGCGTGATCCGGATCGGCTGCCCGATGTCCGACAGGTCCGCGGCGAGCCGGTCCGCAAACCCCTCGGGATCCGCTGCGACCGCGTCGGGGGCGTTCTGCGCCAGTTCCGCGGCGACCGAGAGCACCGCGTCCAGACGGGCGCGCATCTCGCGGGTGATCAGACGTTCGATCAGCAGGGTCGACAGCAGCATGGCGGCCAGCATCGCAGCCGTCACAGCAATCAGGGTCAGACGAAGGAAACGCGTCCTCATTGTGCATCCCCCGGATCCGCGAACCGGTATCCGACTCCGCGCACCGTCTGCAGGTAGCGCGGTTCCTCCGGCTTGTCCTCGAGCTTCTGGCGCAGGTAGCGCATGTGGACGTCCACGGTGCGGGTATCGCCGTAGTATTCGGTTTTCCAGACATTCTCCATGAGGCTTTCCCGGGTGTGGACATGTCCCGGCCGGGACATGAGCGTGTGCAGCAGGTCGAACTCCCGCGGGGTCAGCTCGACCGGCGTCCCGTCGCGGAGCACGAGGTGGCGTTCCGGATCGAGGGAGATCCCCCCTGCCCGGAGGACGACGGGCGGCGCCGCGGACAGATACTCCTTGCGCCGGAGCGAAGCGCGCACGCGCGCCGCCAGTTCCTTGACCCCGAACGGCTTGGAGATGTAGTCGTCCGCGCCCATCTCCAGCCCGATCACGCGGTCGATCTCGCTCCCGCGCGCGGTCAGCATGAGGATGGGGATCGGACGGGTCCGGGGGGATTCCCGCAGCATACGGCACAGCTCCAGCCCGTCGGGCGGGGGCATCATCCAGTCCAGCACGACCGCATCGGGCAGACGGGTGCGGACCGCGGCGAGGAACGTGCGTCCGTCCCCGTAGTCCGCGGTCTCGAATCCGGCCTCCTGCAGCGCGATGGCCGCCAGCCGGCGGATGTTGGGTTCGTCGTCGACGATGTAGACCAGCGGCATGCGCGGTCCTCCTATTTTTCCGGTGGAACGGCCCCGCCGTCCCGGGCCAGATTGCTGTGGACGCCGGTGTCGAGGTAGATCGCCCACTCCGCCACGTTGGTGGCGTGGTCCGCGATCCGTTCGATGTACTTGGCGATAAACATGTAGTCCGCGGCCTGGGGGATGATCGAGCGCGGGCTTTCAGCCAGCACGTTGCACATTTCGAGCACCACGCGGGTGAACAGGTCGTCGACCACGTCGTCGTCGAGGATGACGCGGCGCGCGGTCGCGACGTCCACCCGGATATAGGCGTCGATGGCCGCGGAAAACATCTCGCGCGCCTTTTCCACCATGCGGATGATGTTGGCGGGAGGACGCATTTCGGAGAAGGACACGGTGGTCATGATCTCGCAGATGTCGACGCACTGGTCCGCAATACGCTCCATGTCGGTGATGATCTTGAGCGCCGCGACGATATGGCGCAGATCCCGGGCGAGCGGCTGCTGCAGCGCGATGAGATTGAGGCAAAGCTGCTCGATGCGGTGCTCCGCGTCGTTGATCTCCTGGTCCTCGACCATGAGGCTGCGTGCCAGCGCGACGTCCTGCATGCGCAGTGCCTGGATGGTGCCGTTC
>JAGOFF010000247.1 GCA_017997315.1 Clostridia bacterium | reverse complement strand
CGGGTGCATGCGCGGCCAGTCCGTGATGTTGGGCCCGAACTTGAGCTCGACGCACGGGTCGGGCCGGCCGAATCCCTGGTAGACCCGCTTGTCGTACGGGGCGGGGTCGAACGTGTACGTGAGGTCCGGCGCCGCGTAGTCGATCTCGGTGGCGGGGGTGAGCCGGCCGCCGTTTGCGGCGGTCGCGGCGATCGAGCGGGCGTCCATGAGCGCGACCGCGGCGATCTGTCCCTGGCCGGGTTTGGAGCCCTCGCGCGCGGGGAAGTTGCGGGTGGTGTGGCGGATCGACAGCCCGTTGTTGGCGGGGACGTCGCCCGCGCCGAAGCAGGGGCCGCAGAACGCGGGCTTGGAGACCGCGCCCGAAGCCAGCAGCGCGGCGAGTGCGCCGTTGCGCGCGATCGCGAGGTTGATCGGGGTGCTCGCGGGATAGACGCTCAGGGAGAAGTACCCGTCCCCGACCGAGCGCCCTTCCAGGATCGCGGCGGCCTCGCAGAGGTTTTCGAAAGTGCCGCCCGCGCAGCCCGCGATGATGCCCTGGTCGACCAGCAGCCGCCCGTCCCGGATCTTGTCGGTGAGGTGCAGCCCGTTGTCCGGGCCGAACTGCGCGCGCGCATCCGCCTCGACCGCGGCGAGGATGTCCCCGGGGTGGTCCGCCAGGTCGCGGATCCGGACCGCGTTGCTCGGGTGGAAGGGGAGCGCGGCCATCGGTTCGACCGCGGACAGGTCCACCCGCACGACCGCGTCGTAGCGCGCGGCCGGGCCGGGGGCGAGCTTCCGGTAGGCTTCCGGACGGCCGTGGATGCGGTAGTACTCCGCGACCTTGTCGTCGGTGGTCCAGATCGAGCTCAGGCAGGTGGTCTCGGTGGTCATGACGTCGATCCCGTTGCGGAAGTCGACGGACAACGCCGCCACGCCGGGCCCGGCGAACTCCATGACCTTGTTTTTCACGAATCCGTTGCCGAACACCGCGGCGGTGAGCGCGACCGCCACGTCGTGCGGCCCGACCCCGCGGCGCGGCGCGCCCTCGAGGTAGACCAGCACCACGTCGGGCGCGGGGATGTCATAGGTGTTGGACAGCAGCTGCTTGACCAGCTCGGGGCCGCCTTCGCCGACGCCCATGGTCCCGAGCGCGCCGTAGCGGGTGTGCGAGTCGGACCCGAGGATCATGAGCCCGCCGCCGGCCATCTGCTCGCGCACGTACTGGTGGATGACCGCCTGGTTGGCGGGGACGTAGATTCCGCCGTACCGGTAGGCCGCGGACAGTCCGAACACGTGGTCGTCCTCGTTGATCGTGCCGCCGACCGCGCATAGCGAGTTGTGGCAGTTGGTCAGCGCGTAGGGCACCGGGAACCGCTCGAGCCCGCTGGCGCGCGCGGTCTGGACGATGCCGACGTAGGTGATGTCGTGGGAGGCCATCGCGTCGAACCGGATCCGGAGGTTCCGGCCGTCGCCCGCGGTGTCGTGGGCGGTCAGGATGGCGTGCGCCATGGTCTGCCGCCGGCCGTCTTCCGCCGCTCCGGGCAGCCCGATCGCGTCGAGCCGGGAGGCCGGGAGCCCGGCCGCATCAAGCGCGGCGAGGGATTGTTCGCGGGTCAGTCCGTCGGGGATCAGCGCGGCGCCGTCGAGGAGCCAGGCGCCCTTGTCGTGCAGAGTGATCATGCGGGGGATCTCCGTTTCTACAGTCACAGTCACACCGGCGTGCTGCCGTTCACCATCCCGGGAAGGGACGGACCGTATGCACTATCATGTTATAACGGATGACGCGATCACACAACCGGAACGCCCTGCGCGGAGGGCGCCGGGCCGCAGGTTGGCTGCCCCCACCTACCGCGAATAGATCCAGTTGATCACCCGGCGGAACACCCGCGCGGGGAGCAGCCGGTATGCCAAGGTCGCGATGGGGTAGAGCGGATTGCCCGCCACCACGCGAAGGGGCGGGGACCGGCGGAACAGGATCCGCAGGTAGGACGCGGCGATAAGGGTCGGACTGTCCCCGTTCTGCTCGCATTTCTCGACATAGTCGATCGAGCGCTCGTACACCCCATGGTAGGGGGAGTCCGGCCGCCCTGCGCCGCGGGCGATGACCCGTGCGCTGGTGAAACCGGTACGGGTATCGCCGGGCTGCACCAGCACGCAGCGGACCCCGAGCCGCCGGACCTCGCCGTCCAGCGCGAGCGTGAGCGCGTCGACCGCGGCTTTGGAGGCGCTGTAGTGCGCCTGGAACGGGACGGGCACGAAACCCGCGACGGATCCGGTGTTGATGATCAGCCCCTGTCCGGCCGCGCGCAGGTGGGGCAGCGCCAGCCGGCACATCCGGAGCGTGCCGAAAAAGTTGGTCTCCATCTGGGCGCGGGCGTCCTCGTCCGGAGTCTCCTCGACCGCCCCGGCGATTCCGAACCCCGCACAGTTGATGAGGATTCCGAACGCGCCGCCGTTCTCCGCGGCGGCCCGGGCCAACGCATCCGCGGCCGAGCGCTCGTCGTTGACATCGCACGGGAGGGGGAGGATGACGCCGCCGCCCGGGTACTCCTCCGCGGGGGCGTCCGCGGGAGCCCGGCGATACAGTGCGTATACACGGAACCCGCGCTTCGCGAGTCCTTGCGCGACGGCGCGCCCGATCCCGGAACTCGCGCCGGTGACGACGGCGACACGGCCATAACGGCAGCGGTCCGCTTCTTTCATGGATTTCTCCTGTCTGTTGCCGATTTTACCGCCTGCGCGGCGGCTATCGATATCGTACCAGACGGAACGATGGCGGGAGCGTAAAAAAAACAGTCGATAACCGTCTATTTCAAGAATCCGGACAGGATATCCTCCGGCAGATCGGTCCACACATGGGCTTCGATATAGCGCTCGGGGCCCCGGGATCCGTCCGCGTTCCAGGACTGGGGCAGTCCGTACCGCCCGATCACATCCAGGATCTCCGTATAGGTGTAGACCTTGCCGCGGTACTCCCTGCCATCCCGCACAACAGGGCTGAATGTGGGAAACATGTCCCCGTACGTAAATGAAATCCGGTCCGGATCCAACCGGTCGACCGGCAGCCGGAGAACTCCGGGCTCCTTGTACCAGGTTTCGAGCCAGGGGCAGGACTCCACCACGAAGTAGTGCGGGGTCAGCCGATCCGGACGGCCTCCCTTGGCGATAAAGAGTTCGCGGACCTGCCGCTCCAGCTGGACCCGCCTCTCCAGATACCCGTCGGTCCGGCGCGCCGCGAAGGTGTCGCCGGCAGCCCGAAGTCCGTCGAGAATCTCCCGCGCGACTTCCGGCGCCAGCTCGGACAAGCTGCGCAGCGGACCCCTGGTACGCTCGTAGTAGTGATACAGCACCATGACAAGACTCCCTGCATATCGGAGTCACTTGTTCCGCCCGGAACCAGTATACCGGCGATGGCGGAATCCGACACCCGTATTGACCGCGTCGGCTTTGTCTTCGCAATCCCTGCAATCTATCATCGGAACACGTTTCGTCGAATCGTGTTCCGATGATCGTCCGCGATGGTTTCCGGGTTCCGCGGAGGGGGATTGCGGACCGGTTTGCACACTGGCCTTTACGTGGTATCATCTAGGTACTTTGGTGGTCAAACCTTTAAGGCGTGAACGGGCGAAGGCGCCCGCACGGACCGCCGCGGGCGGGCAGACATGGAC
>JAGOFF010000246.1 GCA_017997315.1 Clostridia bacterium | reverse complement strand
GAAAAAATGCTCCGTCCGACGGGATCGGAAGCATGAACAGAAGAATCAGCGGAATACACGCGATCCGCGCCAAAGTGAGCCGGTTGGGCAGGTTCAATCAGAGCGTCACTCCCGTCATCTCGTATTCCGACGCGGCGACAATGCGGACCGGCACCATACTCCCGATCCCCGGATCCCCCGCGGTTACAGCCACCTGGATCACCGGATCGATATCCGGAGCCTCGCCTTCGCTGCGTCCACAGTAGAATACTCCATCCTCCGCAATGGAATCAAGGGAGACGGTCACCGTCGAGCCTACACGTGTCTGGTTCGCCTGAAGCGTGATCTCCTGCTGCTGCTCCATGACCCTGCGATATCGGCGTTCCGCGACATCCTTGCGGACACGCGGAACCATCGATGCGGCAGCGGTTCCTTCCTCGGCGGAAAAGATGAAACATCCAAGCCGGTCAAACCGGGCCTCCGCCAAACCTTCGATGAGGATGTCAAAATCCTCTCGGGTTTCCCCCGGAAATCCCACCATGACCGTGGAACGGAGCACGATGTCCGGGATCCGCGAACGCAGCCGGGCGACAGTCTCAAGGATACTGTCGTGCGTGTCCCGGCGGTGCATGCGGGCCAATACACGGTCCGACAGATGCTGTATGGGGATGTCCAGATAACGGGCGATCTTGTCGGACTCCGTGATGCATCGGATCAGATCCTCTGTGATGCCGTCGACATAACAGTACATCAGGCGGATCCGACGGATGCCGTCCAACTGGACAAGCCGCCGCAGCAGTCCGGCCAATGTGACGGGTTCCCCCTGGTCGCATCCGTACCGGGTCGTGTCCTGCGCCACCAGGATGATTTCCTGAAAACCCTGTGCCGCAAGAGCTTCGGCCTCGGCCAGTACTTCGTCCTGCGGACGTGACCGCATCGGCCCGCGGATGCCGGGAATCGCGCAGTAGGCGCATCGGTTGTTGCACCCTTCCGCGATTTTCAGGTAGGCATATCCGCTGGTGGATACCAGCCTGTCCTTCCTCAAGTGGTTCAATGCACCGGCTGGTCCGCACAGGGAAATCCGGTCCCCTCCGGCATCCAGCGTCCTGAGAACGGATCCGATATCGGCGTAGTGAGCGGTTCCAACGACCGCATCGACCTCCGGCAGATCCTTCCGGATGTCCGCGGCATACCGTTGCGCCAGACAACCGGCCACCACGAGAAACCTGCAGGGATGGGGCGGCTTCTTGTAGTCCGCCATGACAAGGATCGTGTCGATCGCCTCCCGCTTGGCGCTTTCGATGAATCCGCAGGTGTTGATGACGATCGCATCGGCCATTGCCGGATCCCGGACGAGCCGGAATCCGTCTTCCGTAAGGATCCGGCATACGGACTCGGAATCCACCAGGTTTTTGGGGCACCCCAAGGATACCATCATGACCCGCAGGCCCGCGTTCCCCGCCGACTTGTCCATTTCACGATTCATCCGTTAATTCCTCCCGGCCGCAGGACAACGCGTCGACCGCTTTACGGATGGTTTCATATCCGAATCCGCGACCTGCAAGAAAACGGGACATCCGGACAGCAAGCCCCGGCACCGCATCCGCGGGCATCATCCCATCCGCATCCAGAAAACGCGCGAACTTCTTCTGAAGCAGGGTGGTGATCGCCTCGGGCGAAGCCTCGCTGATTTCCGAATCCGTCAACCCCTCGACAACGGCCGGATCGACTCCGAGCCGGATCAAGCGCATGCGGGCGGCCGATGCAGACTCCAATCCGGAAGGACTTCGCGTTCTTAAAATAGAACGTGCGCATGTCATGTCGTCCAGATATCCGTCCTGGAACAGGTCGCTGATCAGCACATCCAAAAGATCCGCTGTGACGCCTTTACGCTCCAGGTGCGATCGTACTCTGCCCGATGTCCGTTTTGCCGTCCCGATATACGCGATGGCCGCGGTGCGGGCATCGAAATATGCAGGGGTCCTGCGGAGCGGATTGTCGGAGGGATCAGGTTTCAAGTCCAAGGATATCTTCTTCATTATCCTCATCGACGGACACTTCTCCGCCTTCCAAATGCATTGAACCCGCCACCGCGGCACGCACCTTCGCTTCCACATCGTCACGCACATCCAGGTTCTGCTTGAGGAACAGCCGCGCATTGTCGCGTCCCTGACCGATGCGCTGACCCTGATAGGAGAACCAGGCCCCGCTGCGGTCGATGATTTCCATTGCGACCGCAATGTCGAGGATGCAGCCCTCCTTGGAGATGCCCTCCCCGTAGATCAGGTCGAACTCCGCCTCCTTGAACGGCGGAGCGACCTTGTTCTTGACCACTTTGACGCGTGTGCGGGATCCGTAGATTTCCGTTCCGTTGCGCAGTGTCTCCGTTTTACGTACATCCAGCCGTACCGACGCGTAGAACTTGAGTGCGCGCCCGCCGGTCGTGGTCTCGGGATTGCCGAACATGATTCCGACTTTCTCGCGCAGCTGGTTGATGAAGATCGCAATCGTGCTGGACTTGCTGATGACGCCGGCGAGCTTGCGGAGGGCCTGCGACATCAGACGCGCCTGCAGGCCGACATGGGCATCCCCCATCTCGCCGTCGATCTCCGCCTTCGGGACCAGCGCTGCGACGGAGTCGATGACGATCACATCGATCGCGCCGCTCCGCACGAGCGCTTCCGTGATTTCAAGCGCCTGTTCACCCGTGTCGGGCTGGGACACGATCAGGTTGTCGATATCCACACCGAGCTTGCTCGCATAGGCAGGATCCAGCGCGTGCTCCGCGTCGATGAACGCCGCCGTTCCCCCTCCCCGCTGCGCCTCCGCAACGATATGCAGGGCGACCGTCGTCTTGCCTGACGCTTCGGGGCCGAAAATCTCGACGATGCGTCCCTTGGGAACGCCGCCGATCCCCAGAGCGATGTCAAGGGACAGCGCACCGGTCGGTATTGCATCCACTGTCATGTCGGGGCGTTCTCCGAGCTTCATGGCCGCGCCCTTTCCGAACTGTTTCTCGATTTGCCCCAGGGCGATCTCGAGTGCGCGCGTACGCTCATCGTTGCTTTTCTGCGACACGCCGGTCTCCGATTTTCCGGCTGGCTTTGCGGTTCTGGCCATATGCCTGTCCTCCCGGGGTAATATAGAACAATCGTTCTTTATTGATTATACGTTTGTCATGCGGGTGAGTCAATCAAATCCCATACGACAAAATCTCTCGACGGCACCGGCGGTTCAATCCTCGCGGGAACCGTCGCCGTCCTCTCCGGCGGCACGGCTTCCGCCGCGTCGGAAGATCCTAGCAAGGACATTCCGGACCTTTTCCTCGTAGACTTCCGCTTCCGGCACGTTCAGGCCGCGGGCAGCCAGATAGAACACCAGCAGGCCGGCCAGTCCCTTGAACCCGAGCCACAGCAGCTGCACAACCTTCGACCGGCCGCCGGAGAACAGAAGCCCGAGAGCGTAGGCCACGATCATGGAGGCTGCCGCGCATACGGCCATCTGGACGGGGAACCGCCGCGATACGCTCCGCGGCCGCAGCTCCGGGAAACGGCGGCGGAATAGGATCGAAATCAATGTAATGGAGCAGATCCCCGACAGCATGAAGGAAAGCGACATCACCCACGGGCCGGCACCCGGAATGCGCGTGAGGACCATGCTGAACACCAGGTTCCCCGCCATGGACGCCGCTCCGCCGTACAGTGG
>JAGOFF010000245.1 GCA_017997315.1 Clostridia bacterium | reverse complement strand
GCATTCGGGCGTCAGCGATGAGATATCCTGATCGCACCACTCCGGCGACCAGACGCATTGAAACACATCATGGGAGGTCCGAAGCAGCAGAAAAGCGAAGGACCCCATGGCGCGGATCCGGTGCACCGCGCCTTCAATCGTGATTTCCCCGCCGGCGAGGGCCCGCAGGGAGGAGAGGGAGGGAATGGTTTTCATGACCGCAATCTCCTTTCGTTGTGACAAACTGTGTCCCGACGGAAGAGCGGTCGGAGCCGGCAAGTGTCCTTTGCCGCATGTCATCATCCCCTTTCCGGGTTGGTTTCGGATATGAAAAAGCCGCCGTCCGGGTTTCCCTGGATGGCGGCCTATCAAACGGAACCATCGCAGGCGCGTCGCAATCCGCGTCCGCGCCGGCCTGGTGTTCAGGCGTCGGTCTGCGGACGCACGGCGTCGCTGCAATCCTGGAGGGTGAAACGAAGCATGGCGCGTCTCCTTTTCGGTCTACAATACGCCGCGTCCCGGATCTTTGCAACCGGCTCAACCGCCTGTTCGGCGGTTGAGCCTGAGCAAATCGGCCGCAGCCCGGCTCAACCGCCGTTCCGGCGCTTGAGCCTGAACAAATCGGCCTCAGCCGATTTGTCCAGGCTGACCGGCTCCGCCGGTCAGCCGAGCCAGACGCCGTCCGCTCGCAGGGTGTCCCGCAGGACGCCGACGGGGAGTGTCCGCGCGTCCCATCCGTTGCGCGCGCACAAGGCGGCCGCTGTTCCGGCGGCCTGGCCCTGGCCCATGCAGGACACGGTGTTGCGGGTGGACATGTGCGCGTCGTGGCCGCTGGTGACCATCATCCCGATGGCGTAGAGGTTGTCCAGGCCGGCTGCCCGGATCGCGCGGTACGGGATGCCGTAGGAGGCGCCGTTGCGGATCTGGATCCGGGGGGCGAAGTCGTGGAATCCGTACCACAGGATGTCGTCCTCGAAGTGGGTTCCGTTCACGATCTCCTCGTTCGAGAGGTCGTAGTCGCACTCGATGCATCGCCCGCGGCGGATGCACAGCGACGGCGACGTCCGCGCGATATAAGCGTTTTCGCACCCCGGGACCGCGCGGCGGAGCAACGCGAGCCCCTGTCGCTGCCGGTCGCGGAGCGTGAACTCCGCGGCGGCCTGCGCGTCGCGTCCCACCGGACTGTCGTCCATCTTGTAGTTGATCTTGATGAACATGAAATGGTCTTTGTGCATCACCGTGGTGACCAGGTTCATGCCGATCGCACGCAGTTCGGCATTCAGTTCCGCGGGCAGCGCGGACACCCGGGCGGTGACCCGCACGACCTGCGGCCGTCCGTCCGGCAAGGTCGTTTCCGCGTAATCCTCGACTCCGTCGAACGACCGGAGCCATCCGACGAACCGGTCGATGTCCACTCCGCCGACTCCCATGCTGTTCGCCACCGGATAATCGTTGGGCTCGGTGAACCGCGCCCCGGCATGCGCCGCCAGGTCGCCGTATCCGGTCGCGTCGACAAACGAGGCCGCCCGCAGCAGTTCGCGCCCGGACCGGCTTTCGACGATGGCTCCCTGAACCCGCGGACCGTCCGCAACCGCCCCGGCGACCATCGTGCCCAGCAGGACATCCGCCCCGGCTTCGAGCAGCATCCCGTGGACGACCTGCTTGTAGATCTCCGTGTCGATGGAGGTGCAGACCGAATCATAGTCCCAGCCGCCGGTGGTCTCGACATGCCCGAATGTGCCGCCCGCCGCCTGGAGCCGGTCGACGATCTCCGCCGGGATACCCCGTACCAGTTGCACCTTGGGCACGTCCGGGAACGGTTTCCACAGGTTGAAGAAACTGTGCAGCGCGGTGCCGCCTTCGACCGCGATACCGCCGACATACCCTTTGGCCTCGACCAGCGCGGTCCTTGCGCCGGTCCGGGCCGCAGCGATCGCCGCGACGGCGCCCCCGGTGCCGCCCCCGGCAACGACCACGTCATAGTTGCGGACAGGAATCTCCCGTGCGGGTTCGAGCCAGGTTTCCATATTGAAATCTCCTTTTCCGTCTCAGCGCGGTTGCTGTCTACATTTTAGTGCATCCGGCGACGAATGCATGCAGGAAGCCGGCTCTTCCTGTAACATCAGAAGCGGAAGCGCCCGGGAAGCGGTGGCGCAGACAAGGAGGGAATCATGCTGCGAAAAGGCATTGTCGCGTCCGCGACGTTCCCGGGGATCCGGGACGATCTGCGGCAGTTCCGTCAGGCGGTGGCCGATGTGACCGCCGCCGGGGTGTTTGACGGATTCGAGTTTTACTACGCCGGCACTCCTGCCGAAGAAAGGGAGATCGGTGCGCTGCTGGAGCGCTCGGGCCTGTACCCCTCCTATCTCCCGGGATTCGAAATGAAACGCGACGGACTGGATCTGGGCGCGGAACGGTGGGAAGACCGTCGGCGGGCGGTGGACCGGTGCCTCGGATTCGTGCGCACCGCCTACAACACCCGTGCGCGGAAGATGCTGATCCTGAGCGGACCCCGTCCGGCGGGCCCGTTCGATCCGGAGGAGTACCTGGCGCGTTTCTCCCTGTCGCTGGAGGAGATCCTGGCCTACGCGGAAGCCCAGGCCGGGGAGTACATCCTGGAGATCACGCTGGAATTCTTCAACGATACGGGCGAGCCGTGGCTTGCGATCGGCGGGGCGAGGACTGTCGACCGGCTGCTCGGAATGCCCTGCGCCGCGCACACCCATCTGGGCGTTACGTTTGACACCAGCCATGTCGCGCAGCTGAGGGAGGACCTCCGGGAGGACTACCGGCTGCTCGCACCGCGGATCCGGCATATCCATCTGGCGAACTGCGTGATCGACGACGCGTCCGATCCGCTGTACGGCGACCGGCACCCGGTGTTCAACCTGCCGGGCGGCGTCTTCCGCGACCGCGACATGGCGTCGTTCCTCTCATGGACGGCGCAGGAACCCGGATTCGACCGGGTGGATCTGTGCTCTGTGGAGATCATCCCGCATCCCGGCATGGAGCCGGTGGAATGCTTCCGGCATGCGGTAGCGTCCGCGAGGGCGGTGTTCAGCGCACTCGGTTGACCGCCTCCGCCCACTCCGCGCGTTCCAGTGTGAAGGACCGCCCCAGAAAGCGGATCGGTTCGCCTGCGGGCGACCGCCTCAGGGATCCCTCCTGATCGGGCCCCGACGGCGTGAATCCGAGCCGGCCGAGCAGCCGGACCGATGGAAGATTAGCTACTGCAGTCCCGGCTGCAGCCCGGTCCGCGCCAAGAACATCGAACGCGTACCGGAGCGGTTCGGCGCAGGCTTCGAAAGCAAATCCGTGTCCCCGGTGGCGCGGGGAAAGGAAATACCCCAGGTTGCACACCGTCCCGGCGTTTTCCGGCGTGATGGAGACAAACCCGATCGGATCCCGCTCCGGCCCTTCCCGCAGGCAGACCGCAAAGAAGGCATCGGAACGTTCGATCCACTCCGACACGTTGCGCAGCCCGGCATCGTCTGTAGGCCAGGCATAATCCCAGGCCGATTCCGGCCCGGCTTCCTTTTCACGGACCAGACGGCGCAGCGCGGCCCGGTCGCCCGGTGCGAATGGACGCAGCCGCAACCGCGGGGTTTCCAGTATCATCGTCGCCCTCCTTGCCGGCCCGCGGTTCACAGGTACGGGCGCAGCCCCTCCGCTTCGACCGCCCAGCTTCCGTCGTCCGGGAATCCCGGGAGAACACAGC
>JAGOFF010000022.1 GCA_017997315.1 Clostridia bacterium | reverse complement strand
CATATCCGCGAAGGCGGAAGGTGTGCACCGCTACATCGCCCGGATCGTCTTTGAAGACGGGTGCCAGATGGAAAACATGAGCGCCTTTACCGTGGTCCACGGCCTCAAGGACTATTGCCTCGAGCTGCGCTATGTGCCGACGGACATCGCGGACAACGAAGAGACTTCCGGCACCATCCGGGAAACCGGTTTCCAGATGCAGTTCACATCCGATCGCGATCAGGACGCGATGAGGGACATCCTGAACCAGACCATGTTCCTGGATCGGCTGGAGTTCGAGGAGGTTGCGGAGTTCCCGGCGGAGACGCAGCGCCCCGACGGATCCGCCGCATCCGGTGCGGTGACCGCCTCCGGTCCGGAACCGGAGACTGCGGCGACCGAGTCCGCGACAGGCGAGGAGTCCGCGTCCAGGGCGTCGGCCGCGCCCCGTCAGCAGAGCCTGATCAGCGTCAGTACGGAAAAACTCGACCGGCTGCTCGACCTGGTCGGCGAGATGGTGATCGCCGAGGCGATGACAGTCCGCAATCCGGAACTGGAGGGACTTCGTCTCGAAGCGTTCCGCAAGGCCGCAAGGCAACTCGGCAAACTGACCAATGAACTGCAGGACATCGTCATGTCGCTGCGCATGATCCCGATCGCCGCCACGTTCCACCGGATGCAGCGGATCGTCCGCGACATGACGCGGAAACTCGGCAAGGAAGTCGATCTGGTTCTGTCCGGTGAAGAGACCGAACTGGACAAGAACATCATCGACCGGATTTCCGATCCGCTGATGCATCTGATCCGGAACGCGCTGGACCACGGAATCGAAAGCCCGGAGGAGCGGTTGGCGGCCCAAAAGCCGGCCAAAGGGAATCTGCTTCTCGAAGCCCGGAGCGTCGGCGGGGACATCCTCATCATCATTCGGGACGACGGACGGGGCCTCGACCGCGCCAAGATCCTGGCCAAGGCCCGGGAGCGCGGACTCCTCACCCGGGCGGACAACGACTACAGCGACAAGGAAGCGTTCGCGTTCATCATGCTCCCGGGTTTCTCGACCAAGGAGAGCGTCTCGGAATTCTCGGGACGGGGTGTCGGCATGGACGTGGTCCGGGACAACATCACGCGGGTCGGAGGTGCTGTATCCCTGGACAGCCAGTCCGGCCGCGGTACGACCATCACCATCCGCATCCCCCTGACGCTGGCGATCATCGACGGCATGATGGTTTCGGTCGGCGAGAACCGCTATATCATACCCATCAATTCGATCCGGGAATCCTTCCGTGCCAGGGACGGACAGGTGATCGAAGATACCGAGGGCAACGAGATGGTGATGATCCGGGGCGAGTGCCTCAACATCATCCGCCTTCACAAGCGGTTCGGTGTGACGCCGCGGCACGAGAACCTGCAGGACGGGATCATCGTGGTGATGGAGGACGACGACAGCACGGTCTGCCTCTTTGCGGACGAGCTTCTCGGCGAACAGCAGGCGGTGGTCAAGCCGCTCCCCGCCTATGTGCGCAAGGCGAGGGGAGTCGCGGGATGCACGATCCTCGGGGACGGCGGGATCAGCCTCATTTTGGACGCCAACGGCCTGATGGCCAAGGTAAACGCATACTGACCGGAGGAGGACACCATGGCCAGGGACTATCGCAACACCAACGAACCGGAAATCGAAGAAGACACCCTCAAGGACAAGTACCTGACTTTCACTCTGGGGAAGGAAGTCTATGGGATCGAGATCCGCTACATCACCGAGATCATCGGGATCCAGCAGATCACGGAGGTGCCGGAGGTGCCCGCGTTCGTCCGGGGCATCATCAACCTGCGCGGCCGCATCGTGCCGGTGGTGGACGTCCGGATGAAGTTCGGCAAGCCGCCGGTTCCGTACGACGACCGGACCTGCATCATTGTTGTCGAACTCGAAGACCTCGTCATCGGCATGATCGTTGACAACGTCGCGGATGTCCTCGACATCCCGGAGGAGAGCGTCGTGCCGCCGCCGGAGATCCGCACCGGTTTCCAGAACCGGTACATCAAGGGGATCGGCAAGGTCGGCGAGGATGTGAAGCTGCTGCTGGATATCGACCGTTTCTTGAACGAGGATGAGACCGAAGCGCTGATCGCGGTGGAGTAACGCGGCAGCAATAAGCAGGAGGAAGCGACCGTGAAGTTCTTGACTGTCTACAGGAACCTGAACATCCGCACCAAACTGATCGCCGGCTTCGCAATCGTCGCGGCTCTCGCGATTCTTCTTGGAATCGTAGGGGTGGCCACACTGACGGAGATCGCATCGAACAACAAAAAGATCTACCGGGAGTCCGCGGTTCCGATCACGTTCCTGTCCGGGATCCAGAGTGTGTTCCAGCAGTCCCGCGTTTCAATCCGCGACGCGATCCGGGCCAGCGAAACAGTCGACATCCAGGTCTTTGTCGATGAGGTCGCCGAGCAGCGGACAACGGCGTCCGGGATGATGGAGGAACTCAAAGAGTACGTCGAGGGCAAGGACGAACTGCTGGCGGCATATGACGGTTTCGCGGCCGCCCGTGCGGCCTACGGCGTCCAGCTGGACGTGATGACCGAGAAGGTGCTGGCGAACGCGGACCTCTCCGCGGCGGGACTGATCGCCAACGAGTCGCTCAGCACCCTCGGCAAAGTGGTGCCGGCCGGAGCGTTCACCCAGGCGGCGACGGCGTATCAGGAGCAGTTCAACCTCCTGCAGGCCGCGTTCCTGGCGGACGGAGAGCAGGTGATGAAGACCAGCGGGAGCCATGCCACAATGGCCACCATCGTCATGTCGGCCCTGGCGGTTGTGGTGGGTGTCGCAGGAGTGGGCATCGGCCTTCTGGTGTCCAGATCGATCAGCGGCCCGATCGCCAAGAGTCTGCATATGATCCAGGAGATGGGGAAAGGACACCTGAGCATCCGACTCAATGTCCAGTCAAAGGATGAAATCGGCCTCATGGCGCAGGCGATGGATGCATTCGCGGACGACATGCAGCATCAGGTCATCGGGACAATGCAGCGGATCGCCGCCGGCGACATGTCCGCCGAGCTCCAGCCGAAGGATGCGGAAGACGAGATCACCCCCGCCCTGAAGACGACGATCACCACCGTGCGCAGCCTGGTCGACGAGACCAACGTCCTGATCGGGGCTGCCGTCGACGGCAGACTGGAAACCCGTGCGAACGCCGCCCGGTTCGAAGGAAGCTGGAAGGAGCTGCTCAACGGTTTCAACCAGGTGCTCGAGACTGTGGTCAAGCCCATCGACGAGGCGTCCGCGGTTCTCGCCGGGATGGCGCGCGGGAACCTCGAGATCCGGATGGAAGGCGACTACAAAGGCGACTACGCGCTGATCAAGGAGTCCATGAACGGGACGCTGGAGTCGCTGTCCACCTACGTCGGTGAAATTACGTCCGTCCTGACGCAGATGGCCAATTCCGACATCGATGTGGAGATCAAGGGGGAGTACCTCGGCGACTTCCTGGCGATCAAGCAGGCGTTGAACCTCATTGCGGACAACTTCAACCAGATCCTGTCCGACATGAACACCGCGTCCGACCAGGTCGCAGCCGGCTCGACGCAGGTGGCTGATGGAAGCCAGGCGCTGTCGCAGGGAGCCACCGAGCAAGCCAGCTCGGTCGAGGAGCTGACGTCGTCCATCAACGAGATCGCCGACCAGACCAAGCAGAACGCGATGAGCGCCAACGAGGCGAACGAGCTCGCGTCGGCCGCACTGGGAGCCGCCCGGCAGGGCAACTCCCGCATGAAGGAAATGCAGAAGGCCATGGAGGAGATCAACGAATCCTCGACCAACATTTCCAAGATCATCAAAGTCATCGACGAGATCGCTTTCCAGACCAACATCCTGGCGCTGAACGCCGCGGTCGAGGCCGCACATGCGGGAGCGCAGGGCAAAGGGTTCGCAGTCGTCGCGGAGGAAGTGCGGAACCTCGCGGCCCGGTCGGCCGCCGCCGCCAAGGAGACTTCCGGACTGATCGAAGGATCGATCCGCAAGGTGGAGATCGGTACCCGCATCGCGGACGACACCGCATCCGCGCTGGACCGGATTGTGTCGGATGTCGCCAAGGCGGCTGAACTGGTGGGTTCCATCGCGGTCGCCTCCAATGAGCAGGCATCCGGGATCGCGCAGATCAACCAGGGGGTCGAGCAGGTTTCCATGGTGGTCCAGGCGAATTCCGCCACCGCGGAGCAGAGCGCGCAGGCCAGCGAGGAGCTTTCCAGCCAGGCCGGCCTCCTGAAGCGGATGATCGACCGGTTCACGCTGCGGGCTGACGCGGCGGAAATCGGGCACAGAAACGTGACCCCCGCCAAACCGTCCGTGCGGGCGGCCGAGCAGGCAGCTCCCGTGGAATCCCCGATGCCGGCAACCGGCGATGCGGCCGGGACGGATCCCGCACCGGAAGGGAAGCCGTCCGGAAAAGGCCGCCAGGACAAACAGGACAGGAAAGAGACGCTGAAGCCCAAGATCGCCCTGAGCGACAACGAATTCGGAAAATACTGACAAAAAGATCCACGTCCTTCCGCCGGCGATAGACATGCGGACATCCGGCCCGGCCGATACAGGCCGGCCGGATGTCCGCACAGGCGCAACAAGGTTCGATATGGCTCCGCCCGCCGGAGAAGAAGGAGACAGAAGTGCTGGTACTGCAAGATCACGAGTTCGACATGCTGGTCCGCTATGTAAAGGAGAATTTCGGCATCAACCTGGACCAGAAAAAAGTCCTGGTGGAAGGCCGGCTCGGCCTGCACGTGTCCGAAGCGGGGTACGGGAGCTACCAGGAATACCTGCAGAAGGTGTTCGCGGATCCGACCGGGAGCGAAGTCTCCAATCTGGTCACCCGGCTCACGACCAACCATACTTTTTTCATGCGGGAAGAGAACCACTTCAAGTTCCTCCGGCAGAAGGTCCTGCCGGATCTGGCCAAGTCCTCCCGGGACAAGGATATCCGGATCTGGAGCGCGGGTTGTTCCTCCGGGGAAGAGCCGTTCACGATATCCATGGTCCTGCACGAACACCTCGGATTCTCCAAGAGCCAGTGGGACACCCGGATCCTGGCGACGGACATCTCGACGCGCGCGCTCGACCTGGCGCGAAAGGCCCGGTACCCGGCTTCCGCGATGGAGTCCCTGCCGCCGGGCTGGGCGGGACGGTATTTCCGCAAGGTGTCGGACACCGGGTACGAAGTGCTGCAGTCTCTTCGTGACGAAGTCATCTTCCGCTCGCTGAACCTGGTTCAGGATGTGTTCCCTTTCAAGAAAAAGTTCCATGTGATCTTCTGCCGGAACGTGATGATCTACTTCGACCGCAAGACGCGGAACGATCTCGTCCGGCGGTTCTACCAGGTGACCGAACCGGGCGGGTACCTCTTCATCGGACACGCGGAGACGCTCGACCGGGAAGACTCGCAGTACAGATACATACAACCGGCCATCTACCAGAAACCGACATCGTAGAGGTATCATCCATGGCTCTGAAACGTAAAATCAAGGTCCTGGTGGTTGACGACTCCCTGTTGTTCCGGGAGGCCATCGCACGCGGCATCGGCCAGGACAGCGGAATCGAAGTGGTCGGAACCGCTTCGGACGCCTTCCAGGCGCGGGACATGATCCAGGCGCATGAACCGGACGTGCTGTCGCTGGATGTGGAGATGCCGAAAATGAACGGCATCGAGTTCCTCAAGCGGCTCATGCCGCAGTACCCGATGCCGGTCGTGGTGGTCAGCGCGGTCAGCGACAACGTGTTCGACGCTCTGAACGCAGGCGCCGTCGATTTTGTGACAAAACCCGAGGCGGGCCGTCCGGGCGGTGTGGAGCGCCTGGTCCGGGAACTCATCGTCAAGATCAAGATCGCCTCCATGGCCAAGGTCGGACGCAAAGCGGAACCGGCACCCGCCGCTGCGTCTGCAGCCGGCGCGCCGGTCAGCCGCAGGGCCTGCGACCTGATCGCGATCGGGGCCTCCACCGGCGGTACCGAGGCGGTTCTGGAGATCATCCGCGCGTTTCCTCAGGATATGCCCCCGGTTCTGATCGTGCAGCATATGCCGCCCGGATTCACCCGCATGTATGCGGAACGCCTCAACCGGAACTGTGCGATGCGGGTCAAGGAGGCGGAGGACGGGGACGAACTCCGCCGCGGACTCGCCATCCTCGCTGCGGGCGAGTGCCACATGAGCCTGCGCAAGACCGGACGCGGTTTCGTGATCGACAGCAGGCCCGGGGAGCGTGTCAACGGCCATTGCCCCTCGGTCGATGTGCTTTTCCATTCCGTCAGTCGGATCAAGGGACTCCATACGATCGGGATCATCCTGACCGGCATGGGGTACGACGGAGCCAAAGGGCTGGAGGCGATGAAGAACGAAGGGGCGTTCACCATCGGCCAGGACGAGGCGTCATCCGTCGTCTACGGCATGCCGAAGGTGGCTTACGACATCGGCGCGGTCATGCGGCAGGTCCCGCTGAACCAGATTGCGGACCTGGTTTTCACCACGATGACTGGCAGGTAACGGGCCGGCCAACGGCAGGGATGCCGGAATCGGACGTGCGGCGGCCGGGGCCAGACGGGAGGGCGGACATGCCGGAGGAGGCGCTGACCATCAGCGGCGTAAAGCTGCTGAACATGCTGGAGGACATCCTGAGCGCATCGCGCGATGTCGTCTGGTTCTGGTCGCCCTCGGAGCACCGGATCCGTTTCAACAGCCGGGTGGCCGATGTGACCGGGTATGGACCGGACGATCTGATCGATTATGAATCGATGATGCGGGCGGTCTACTTCGCCGACAAATGGAAAGTCCGCCAGCTGGCGGAACAAGGCCTGGATCCTTCCGACAGCCCGGAACCGGCCTCTCTGGAACACCGCATCGTATGCCGCGGCGGCGATATCCGATGGGTGCGGACGAGCTTCCGCCGCATCACCCCGTCCTGGGGCGAACCGGGCATGGTCATCGGTACGATCACCGATATCGACACCGAGAAACGCAGCCGAAGCCGGCTTCGCGAACAGAACTACCGGGATCCGATGACCGGACTGCCCAACCGGGGCATGATGGAATACAAAATGCAGGCGTATATGGAATCGGTGCGCCGGAACCGCCGGCTGCTCGCCCTGATCCACATCGACCTCGATGGTTTCAAAATGGTGAATGAGACCTGCGGGCACGCCGTCGGCGACCTGGCTCTCCAGCAGATCGGCGATGTGCTCTCGTCGGAACTCCCGCTGGATACGACCGTCTTCCGGATCGGCGGGGACGAGTTCGCCCTTTTGGTCAAGAACCTCGAGAACCGTGAAGAGATCGAGCAGATCATGCAGAACATCACCAAGGCGTTGGCCAGTTCCATCATCGTGAACGACCGGCACATCCTGATCCATGCCTCGGCAGGCATCGCGGTCTATCCGGGGTACGGGACGACGCCGGACGAGATCCAGAACCAGGCAGGAACGGCGCTGGTGCAGGCCAAGGCGAAGCAGTCGGGATCCTGGTGCTTTTTCACTCCCGACCTGCAGGAAGACATGGGGCGGCGCGCAGGTATGGAAATGAGCCTGCGCCGAGCGATCCGGGACAAGGAGTTCCGTCTGGTGTACCAGCCGCAGGTCGATGTCGAGTCCGGCCGGATCAACGGGGTGGAGGCACTGCTCCGATGGAACGATCCGGAACGCGGCAACATCTCCCCGCTGGAACTCATCCCGGTCGCCGAGGATTGCGGGATGATGCCCGACATCGGGGGATGGGTGCTGGAAACCGCCTGCAGGCAGCTGAAATCATGGATCGACGCGGGAGCGCCCCCGGTCCGGGTTGCGGTCAACATCTCCCCGCAGCAGTTCCGGGAACCGGACTTCTATCCCTCGCTCCGGAGGATCCTGTCCATGACCGGACTGGATCCGCGCCTGCTGGAACTCGAAATCACCGAGAGCATGTTTCTTGAAAATCCGGAAGCAGTGAGGGACATGTTCGAAAAAATCCGGGACTGCGGGGTCCGGATCGCCCTGGACGACTTCGGGACCGGGTACTCGTCGCTCAACTACATCAAGAACTTCAAGCTGGACCGACTCAAGATCGACCGCGCCTTCATCCATGACATGAAGGCCCATTCGGTCGAGAATGCGATCACCGGAACCATTGTGGTCCTCTCGCACATCCTGGGGCTTGAAGTGGTGGCCGAAGGGGTGGAAACCCGGGAACAGTTCAACTATCTCCAGGAGGTCGGCTGCAACACGATCCAAGGGTACTATTTCAGCCACCCGGCGGAAGCGGGCGAACTCCCCCGGTTGCTGCGGGAAGGCAACACGAGGATGAAAGGGGCGGATCCGGATGCCTTCAGCTGACAAGATGATGTTTGACGAGATCGCCACCGGGACCCGTCTGGAGGTGTCCGCGTCGGGAAAATGGGACTCCGAACCGCTGGTCAGCCAGCTGCTGGCGCCGCTGGCTGGTCCGCTTGCGCTTGTGGCGGTTCCGATCGCGGAGCGGAAGCTGGTCGAGTGGCCGGACGGCACGCAGCTCACGTTCCGGTACGTGCAGAAAGGGCAAGGGCTTTGGACGTTCAAGGCGACCATCCTTTCGAAGACTTCGAGCAATCGGGTGGAAGGGTTCCTGGTCCAGCTGAGCGGCCCGCCCGAGCGGTTCCAGCGGCGGGAATACTACCGGCTCGACTGCACGCTGGACCTGGTCTTCCGACCCGCCGCGGAAGAAAGCGGAGACGGCGGAACCGCGGCGGCGGAGAAGAAGACTCCCGCGTTCCCCGGCGTCACGCTGAACATCAGCGGCGGCGGCGCCAGCTTTGTCACTCCCCCCGGCCCGGAGCGGATGGATGAAATCGAAATCGCGCTGACTCTCGAAGGATTCGGCCCGGTCGTCGCGCGGGGGCGCGTTCTGCGGCGTGACGACTTCGACACTCCGCAGTCACGGAGACAACGCTACGCGGTCCAGTTCTCCGGGATATCGCCGCAGGACCGGGACGCGCTGGTCCGCTATGTCTTCAACCGGCAGCGCAGGCACCTGAAGGAATCGTGACAGGCCGCATCCGGCCGGGGAGGTGACGTGGAGATGAACGGGCGGAAGACCGGCGCCGGACCGGGTGACTGGTTCACCCTCGTCCAGCAAGCGGTCCGGCTGGGTTGCTGGGAACTGGATCTGGCGGACAACCGGCTTTCCTGGTCGGACGGAATGTATGCCCTGTACGGGCTGGATCCGGCCGGAGGGATCCCCGGTCCGGAGGTGTGGAAGGCGATCCTATGCCCCCCGGATCCGTCGGACACCGCCGGAGGCATCCCCATGGGGGAGCGGATCGCCAAGGCGCTGCGCGGCGAAGCGCCCTATGTCGACGACTTCCGGATCCTGCGGCAGGATACGGGGGAAGTCCGCAACATCCATACGGTCGGCGAGGTGGTGACGGACAGCCGCGGCAATCCCGTCCGGCTCATCGGCATCGTCCAGGACGTGACGGAATTCCGCGCACGGGAAGAGGCGGTCCGGGACGAAGGGTACCGGGATCCGCTGACCGGGCTTTTCAACCGGCGATTCTTCGAGGAGGAACTCCGGCGTATCGACACCCCGCGCCAACGGCCGATCTCCCTGGTGGTGGGCGATGTGCAGGCATTGCGGATGGTGAACGACATCCACGGATTCCAGGCGGGGGACCGTCTGCTTTCCGAGGCCGCCGAGATGCTCAAGTCGGCCTGCCGCGCCGAGGACATCGTGGCGCGCTGGGGAGGGGACGAGTTCGTCGTATGCCTGCCCAGGACGGATGCCGGGACCGCGGAACGCATTCTGGAACGGATCGCGGCACTCGTGGAGAAGAGAGCCGGACAGACGGATTCGCAGCACCCGTTCCCGCTGCTTTCGCTCGGTGCAGCGACCCGGGCGGACGACACGGAGCCGCTCCGGCAGCTCATCCGGAACGCGGAAGACGATCTGGAGCGCCGCAGGCAGCTCGAACGGATGAACACCTGCGAGACCATGATCCGATCGACCGCGGACGCATTGCGCCGGAAAGGCATCGAAAGCCCCGCGCACACCGGGCGGATCGAAATGATCTGCCGCCGGATGGGCGAACGGCTGGGTTTGGGTCCGCAGCCGCTCGACGAACTCGGGCTGCTGGCTAGGCTTCATGACATCGGGCTGATCACCGTAGGCGACGACCTCCTGTCCCGGCCCGGTCCGCTGACCTCCGGCGAATGGGCCGTCGTGCGCCGGCATCCCGAGACCGGCAGCCGGATCGTCCGGTCATCGCATGCGCATGCCGGCATCGCCGGACTGGTCCTGGCGCATCATGAACGCTGGGACGGAGGAGGGTATCCGAACGGCCTCTCCGGGGAGGACATCCCGCTGCAGGCCAGGATCTTCGCGATTGCGGACACATTCGCCGCCATGACCGAATCCAGACCCTACCGGAAGACACCGGGCGCTGCGGCAGCCCGGGAAGAAATACGCAGGCAGGCCGGCGCCCAGTTTGATCCGGCGCTGGTCCGACTGTTTCTGGAAATGCCGGACGTCGAATCGTCCGAAGGATGAAAGGGAGCTTCCCATGCATGAAATGAAAAACTACGCCGAAGTCATCGTGACGCAGATCGCGGACCGTTTGATCCCGGAGTACGGCGTGTGCCGCTGCAACAAATGCCGCCTGGACATCATTGCCATCGCGCTGAACCAGCTTCCCCCCCGGTACGTGGTCACGGAAAAGGGTGCACTGCTCGCCAGCTCCGACCTACTGGCCATGCAGAAGTCGACGGACTACCTGTCGACGGTCGTGGCGGCCATCCGGCTTGTGGATTCGGCACCGAGACACGACGTTGCGGAACAACCGGACCCGGTTCCCGAAACGGAATGACCCGGCCGGGGATGCATCCCGGCCGCCGATCCGGATCCCTGTACCCCTCCCGTCGCGGCAGGACTTGACGGAAGCCCGCGGCCGCGTAAAATGAAGCGGCGAGCGGACGCGCACAAGCGCGTGCCGGCTTTGCGCCGTGTTTTCAAACCGACAAAGGATTGAAACACCTCTGTGAAATCAATAAGATAGTATAGAAAAGGGACGCCTTCGCGCGTCCGGTTCACAGAGCGGCCCGCTCGGGAGGATGGACAGATGGAAGGAATCAAGAAATGCATCGCCAAGGCCGCAGATTTCCTGGACCGGACCGCCGGTGTCCTTGACACCAACGGCGTGATCGTGGCATCGACCGACGCCCGCATGGAGGGGGACGAGGACTCCTCGGTCCGTGCCGTCCTGCTTTCCGATGATCCGATATCCATCACGTCCGACCGGACCTACATGAAGATCCTGGTCGGCGAGAAGGTATCCTTCATCTGCTTTATCGACGGTACCGACGGGATCTCCCGCAATTATCTGGAGCTCCTCGGCAACTGGATTTCCGCCGCTCTGCAGGAACGGAACGCCGACGCCGAGCGCGACGCGTTCCTCAAGAACGTACTGCTGGAGAACGAGCTCCCCGGCGACATCCCGCTCAAGGCACGCGAGTTCAAGATCCCGTACGCATCCGCCCGCATCGCGTTCATCATCAAGATCGACGCGGACGAAGGCATCGACTGCATGGAGATCCTGCACAACCTCTTCCCGGACCACAAGGCGGACCACCTCCTGGCCATCGACGAGGAGACCATCGTCCTGCTCAAGGACTACACCCGCATCATCGGCACCAGCATCGACGAGATCGCCGGCCTGATCCTGGACAACCTCAACGCGGAGTCCATGTCCAAGGTCTACATCGGCATCGGCATGCCGGCCGAAACGCTCAAGGACGCCGCCAAGTCCTACCGCGAAGCGTCGCTGGCACTGACCGTCGGCGAGATTTTCGAGAGCGAGAAGTATATCGTCCGGTACGACAAGCTGGGCCTGGGCCGCCTGATCTACCAGCTCCCGCCCACGCTTTGCCACATGTTCCTCGATGAGGTCTTTCCCAACGACGCCTACGAGGCGCTGGACAGCGAGACGCTGCTCACCATCCAGAAGTTTTTCGAGAACAACCTGAACGGAAGCGAGACATCCCGCCAACTGTTCGTCCACCGCAACACCCTCGTGTACCGGCTGGACAAGGTGCAGAAGATCACCGCGCTCGACTTGCGCAATTTCGACGACGCCGTCCTGTTCAAACTCGCCTCCATGGTGCGGAAGTACCTGGAAAAGCAGGACCGCAACGCGTTCCGCCACGGCAACGGCAAGTGGTGGCGCAGCTGATCCCGACATCGGAGAGGAGCATCCAGGTTTGATCGAATTCCGCGACGTCGGCATGACCTATTCATCCAACGGGACAGAAGCGCTTCGGGATGTGAGTTTCAGCATCCGCAGAGGAGAATTCGTTTTCATCATCGGGGAGAGCGGTTCGGGCAAGTCGACCATGATCAAGCTGCTCACCTGCGAAGAACGTCCCACAGTCGGAAAAGTACTCATCAACAACCGGGATGTCTCCCGGATCCGGCGTCGGCTTCTGCCCTACCTGCGCCGCCGCATCGGGATGGTTTTCCAGGATTTCCGGCTCATCGCGACCAAGACGGTCTTTGAGAACGTGGCGTTCGCGATGGAAATCGTCGGGGAGTCCCGCCGGTCCATCCAGCGAAACGTCCCGATCGTATTGTCGGTGGTCGGCCTGCGCGACAAGGCAGGTGCCCGTCCGTCCGAACTGTCGGGCGGCGAACAACAGCGTGTGGCGATCGCCCGCGCGATGGTAAACAACCCGGTGCTCATCCTGGCGGACGAGCCGACCGGAAACCTGGATCCGGCAAACAGCGAATCCGTCATGGCGCTCCTGAGCGAGATCAACGCGGCCGGCACGACGGTGATCATCTGTACGCATGACCGCACACTGGTCGACCGTATGGACAAACGGGTGATCGAAATCCGCAACGGCAGCCTGGTCCGGGACGAGATGCACGGTCAGTACGCAGTGGCCGAGACGCTTGCGTACGTACCGCATGATTGAGGTTATCGGGACATGAGAGTGGCCACCATCGCCAACTCCTTCAAGGAAGGCGTTCTCAATATCGTCCGGCATCCGCTGGTCACGCTGGCTTCGGTCACGACGATCGCGCTGATGCTCACCCTGATCGGGGCGTTTGCCGTTTTCTCGGAAAACGTGAGGACCATCGTCGAACAGGCGGGCCGGGAGCCGCCCGTCACCGCGTGGGCGGAATACGGGATCGATGCGGGCAAGGTCGAGACCATCCGGCTGCAGCTGGTCTCGTGCAATGTGGTCGAGGAATGCGTGGTCGTGACCCCGGAGCAGGCGTTCGAAGCGTTCAAGGCCTCGATGGGGGACAAATCCTCCGCACTGGCCGGAGTCGACGCCAGCATCCTGTCCTATCAGTTCAACATCCGCCTCAACGATCCCGCGATGTGGGAGGAGTTTTCGGCGCAGGCCCGCGGTATCCCCGGGATCCGCAAGGTCGAAATCAGCCAGGTGGTGATGGACTTTCTCGGAAACGCGCGGACCTGGGTCAACGTGGGATCCCTGGCGGCCTTTGTCGTTCTGTGCGCGATCTCGCTTTTCATCATCTCCAACATGGTCCGGATTTCGGTGTATGCCCGCGGTGAAGAGATCAGCATCATGAAGTATGTGGGCGCGACCAACGCCTACATACGGTTCCCCTATATTCTCGAAGGCGCGCTCGTCGGGCTCTTCGGGGCGCTGCTGGCCTGGACAGCCGTCTATGCGGGTTACGTCAGGATCTACGGGCTCCTGATGAAGGGAACGGATCCCGACAGCTTCCTCGCCATGGTCCCGGTGGCCGGCATGGCATTCCGTATCCTGTGGATCGACATGGCGATGGGCGTCCTGGTGGGAGCCGTCGGAAGCGCACTGTCCGTGCGCAGGCATATCCGGGTCTGACCCGGGGGAGGTGTACGCATGCGGCATACGGTTGGAGGAAAAGCCGGACGCGGACGGAAGGGACTTCGTGGAGCCGCCCTTCTGCTGGCGCTCGTCCTGCTGGTGCTCCTGGCGGTCCCCGCACCCGTCAGCCGGGCGGATTCCGCGGACACCGCGCGAAAAATCGAGGAAGCCATGGCCGAGCAGGCCGCCAACCAGGAACGCCTGGATGAAATCGCGGCGCAGGCCGCACAGATGGCCGGAACCGTGAACCAGTACTACGGGGACCTGGCGTGGCTCAACAGCAAGAACGAAGAACAAGTCGCCCTGTACCAGACCCTGCTTGCCGAACAGAACGCCGCCCTCCAGGAAGCCGCGGAGGCACTGGACGCCTACCTTGCGTCCGAAGCGGACCTCGCGGCCCGGGAAGCCAAGTATCGCGAGCGGCTGCAGGTCATGTTCGAGTACCGGGAGAAGCCGGTGCTGGAAGTGTTGCTTGAATCGGGCAGCCTGCAGGGCTTCTTCTCCAACATGGAGCTGATCCGCGCCGTGGCGGATTACGACCGGCAGGTGATCGACGAGCTGGAGGCGGCCCGCGACGACGCGGATCTCAAGCATGAAAACGCCCTCAGGAAGCAGAAGGACGCCGAAGCGCTGGTCCTGCTCAAGCAGGCCGACATCGACGCGCTCAAAGGCGAAATCCAACGCAACCAGGACGCGCTTGCCGAGGCGGAAGCCGTACTGCAGGCGCGTCGGGAGGACGAGGACGCGATGCTCGCGCAGTCCGACGAGATCGCCGAGCTGATCAACGAGCTCCAGACGCAGTATGATTCCGAAAAGGCCGCCGAGGAAGAAGAAGCGCGCCGCCGGGCGTACAGCGGCACCATGCTGTGGCCTGTGCCCAGCAGCCGCTGGCTCACCTCCCCCTTCCAGCCGGACGGCCGCACCGACCTGCCGGGCCAGACCCGGCCCCATACAGGGGTCGATATCGGCGCGGACTACGGCACGCCGATCATCTCGGTCGCGGCCGGTACGGTCATGGTGGTCTATAATCCATGGGAAGGCCAGAACACCGGCGGATACGGGTACGGCAACTACATCGTCGTCAACCACGGGAACGGCCTGGTCACCCTGTACGGCCATCTCAAGAATGTCCAGGTCGAGCAGGACCAGTGGGTGGGCGCAGGGGATGTGATCGCGCTCATGGGCAGCACCGGCAACTCCACCGGACCGCACCTTCATTTCGAAGTACGCGTGGGCGGTTATCCCGTCGAACCGCTTCAATCCCAATACATCGGACAGCCGTAGCGTCGGCTGGAATACGATTCATCCCGGAGCAGCGCCCCCTGAGCGGGCGGCGGAAAGGCAGCCAACATGACCGATTACCAGGAAACCAATCCCGCAACGGACTTCCCGCCGGTGCCGCGCGGCAGCCGGCGGCGTTTCGGAACCCGCACGCTCGTAGCGGCCGTGGCGGTCACGCTGGTGCTGTCGGTTGGTTTGACAACGTTCGCGCTATGGGTATTCGGATTCCGTCCGGTACGGGACACCGCGTCCCTGTCGTTTGAGAATACGGCGGAAAACATCGAGGCGATCCGGAAACTTGAGTTCTATCTGGATGTCGTCCGGAACGGCTATCTCGAGAAGCTGTCCGACGCGGAGCTGATCGAAAAACTCACCGAGGGACTGCCGTCCGCGCTCGGGAACCCGTACACCTACTACCTGACAGCGGAGGATTACGAGGATCACGTCGCGGCCATGAGCGGCGAGTATTCAGGGATCGGCGTGATCGTCAACTTCACCGACGGGGGCGAAGTGATCGTGACCGAGGTGCTCGAAGGCAGTCCCGCGGAAGGGCAGGGAATGCTCGCGGGCGACCGGATCACCCAGGTCGACGACGTCGATGTGACGGAATTCGCGGACCGGGAGGAACTGGGCAACGCGGTCCGCGGTCCGATCGGGACGCAGGTCCGTATCACCACGTTCCGGCCCTCGGACGACAGCACCCGCTCGTTCGATGTCACCCGCGCCAGCATCACGAACGCATCACTCAACTACCGACTTCTCGAGGACGGGATCGGCTATATACATATCAAGGAGTTCTCGACCGGAGTCGCGCAGGAATTCATCGACGCGATGGATGACCTGCAGGCGCAGGGGGCGAAACACTTTGTCCTGGATCTCCGCTTCAACCTGGGCGGCAGCGCGGACGAGGTCATCCGGATGCTGGACTACCTGCTCGAGGCCGGGCCCATCGCGGAAATCCGCGGACGCAGCGAAGGGAAGGACACCACATACACGTGGAACTCCGAAGCGTCGGCAGGCGTTCCGGACACCGCACGATACGCCATCCTGGTCAACGAGTATACCGCGAGCGCGTCCGAGCTGTTCTCCGGCTGCCTGCGCGAATATGACAAGGCCGTCCTGATCGGGGAGCAGACTTTCGGGAAAGGGACCGGGACCACCATCTATACCTATGAAGACGGATCCGCTGTGAACATCGCTTTCTTCCGTTATTATTTCCCGATCTCAGGCATCTGCATCGAAGGGGAGGGATTGGCTCCCGACACCCCGCTGCAGCTGGCCGAGGAGTATCGATACCTGGCGGTCAACCAGATTCCGGACGGTCAGGACAACCAGCTCGCGGAAGCGGTCCGCGTCATGAGGCGGGAGATCGGGTGAGTCGCCGTCCGGACAACGCGGACAGCGCATATGATCCGCTCGCCCCGGTCTACGACCTGTTGCAGCCGGACGTCGATCCGGTCTGCTGGGCGGAGTTCGTGCGGCAGGAGTCCGGACTGCACGGCGGGATTCCCGCCGGATCCGGCGACGGGGCCGACGGGCGGCTGATCGCGCTCGACCTCGGATGCGGGACCGGATCGGTCGCGGTGGAACTCGCGGCGGCCGGATACGACGTCGTCGGCATCGACCGGTCTCCGGCCATGCTGTCTGCCGCCCGCGCAAAGGCGGACGCCCGCGGGATCCCCCCGGGTCCGGGCGGTCTGGATCTGATCCTCCAGGATATCGCCGCGTTTGAACTGTTCGGTACGGTGGACCTGGCGGTCTGCCTGATGGATACGGTGAACCATCTCCTGTCCGCGGAGCGGGTCCGGCGGCTTTTCAGACTGTGCTATCATTACCTCAATCCAGGCGGAGCCTTCATCCTCGATCTGGCGACCCCGCATCACTTCAGCGAGACGCTGGGAGACCAGGTGTTCTACGACTTGAGTCCCGATGTCTCCCTATTGTGGAAAAACAACTGGGATCCGGTCCGGAAGATCAGCCGTGCGGAGCTGGCGTTGTTTCTCCGTGAATCCGACGGACGGTACCGGCGGGTCGACGCGGAGATCCGCGAGAAAGCGTATCCATGCGCCGTCGTCCGACGCTGGCTGACGGAAGCGGGATTCCGTGTCGTCGCCGCTTACGGCGGGATCGGCCGGGAGACGGTGTCGGACGGGGATGAACGTGTGTTTTTCACGGCCGTGAAGCCGGTCGGGACAATGGAAGGGGCGACAACACCATGACGCATGCCGGAGACCATATCGTGCGCGCCACCGCTTACGGCGGACAGGTGCGCGCCATCGCGGCACGGACGACCGAAACCTGCCGTGAGATGGTCCGCCTGCATGGACTGTCGCCGGTCGCCGCCGCTGCGCTGGGACGGCTGGCGACCGGAGTCCAGATCATGGCCATGGACCTGAAGAATCCCGGCGACCGGATCACCGCGATCGTGCGGGGTGACGGCCCCCTGCGGGGGTTGACGGCGGCCTGCGGCCCGGACGCGTATGTGCGCGGGTACGCATGGGAACCGGTGGTCGACACCCTGTACCGTTC
>JAGOFF010000244.1 GCA_017997315.1 Clostridia bacterium | reverse complement strand
CCCGTTCCATGGATCGTATCACGTTCTGTGGTGTCTCGGCAGGCACCAGTAGCACCCGTCCGTCCGGCCGCAGAACACCCGCTGGTGCGTCAGCGCGGATTCGAGGTCGTCGAACATCAGGATCTCGAACGAACGGATTGAGGAGATCCCGCACTCCACTTCCTCGAAATCGAGGTCGTGCACGACATTGTTCTTGATGTCCAGCAGGATCCTTTTCCCTCTGAAGGGGAATTCGCTTCTTCTGGGCACAGGCGCCTCCATAATAGGGATTTCACAACATGCTAACATCTGCCGGATGGATATTTGCCCGTACTTGCCTGCAGATTCGGCATACAAATGAACCATATGGCTGGTCCGCACCGCTTCACCGGTCCGGGAACGGGTGGTATAATCCCTATCAGTCGTTCTTATGAAAAGAACCCGGCGCTCCCAGGACGCCTCTACGCGGTCCGACTCCATCCGTTGCCATTGGGATTGCCACGCAGGCGATCGCGGTCCTGCAGGACCGACGCCCGAGCGGCGATTTTCATATGGGAGGAAATGCATATGCACATGGCAGACGCGCTGTTGTCCCCTGCCGTCGGTGCCGCGATGAGCGCGGTCAGTACCGGCGCCATCGCTTGGTCCGCCGTCCGTATCCGAAAAAGCGGACTCGGCGAGCGCAAAGTCCCGGTCATGGCGGTCGCGGGCGCATTCGTGTTCGCGGCGCAGATGATCAACTTCACCATCCCCGGAACCGGATCGAGCGGGCACATCGGCGGCGGCATCCTGCTGTCGGCGATGTTGGGCGGATATCCCGCGATGCTGACCCTCACTGCGGTGCTTCTGATCCAGGCGTTGTTCTTTTCGGACGGCGGGCTGCTCGCATTGGGCTGCAACCTCTTCAATATGGGCGTGATCCCCTGTCTGCTGGTCTACCCGTTTCTATTCCGTCCGCTCATCCGCAAGGCGGCCACCCCGTCCCGCATCACGTTCGCCTCGATTGCCGCGGTCGTCGTCGGATTGCAGCTGGGCGCGTTCGCGGTCGTTCTCGAGACGACCGCGTCCGGCATCGCCGTTCTGCCTTTCGACACGTTTGCGCTTCTGATGCAGCCGATCCACCTGGCGATCGGACTGGTCGAGGGGGTCGTGACCGCCGGGATCCTCGTGTACGTCCACCGCATGCGGCCGGAGCTCCTGCCCGGTGCCGCGTCCGGCACCCCGCTGGCTGCGGGGCTCCCGCTGAAAAAAGTCCTGTTGACGCTTGGGATCGCCGCGCTGATCGTCGGCGGCGCGCTGTCCCTGTTCGCGTCCGCCTGGCCGGACGGGCTGGAATGGTCGATGGAAAAAGTCGCCGGCACCGCGGAGCTGGAGGCGGAAAGCGGCCTGCACCAGGCCGCCGCGGATATTCAGGAGGGGACCGTGCTGATGCCGGACTACGATTACGCGTCCGCCGGCGAGGATGGCTCCGCGACCGGCACCACCGTCGCAGGGATTGTCGGGAGCGTCGCGACGTTCGCACTCGCGGGCGCGGCAGGGCTGGCGATCACCGCGGCCCGACGCCGGCGCCGCTCCACGGGGGCCTAGACGCTCCGATGCCCGACATCCGCGGCAAGATCGCACAGATCTATTCACTGGAGCAGTTGGCAGCCGGTCGGACCATGGTCCACCGGCTGCATCCGCTCGCCAAGTTGCTCTCGACCGCGGTATTCATCCTGTGTGTCGTTTCGTTCGACCGGTACGCGTTCGTCCGGCTGGCGCCGTTCGTGTTCTATCCCGCCGTCGTGGCTGCGCTGGCCGACATCCCCTGGCGGATGATCGTTTCGCGCGTCCTGGTCGCGCTTCCTTTCGTCCTGTTCGCAGGGCTCTCCAACGCGCTCCTCGACCGCGGAACAATGTTCGAGGCCGCAGGGATCGCGGTTTCGTACGGCTGGGTGTCGTTTTTCACGATCCTCCTGCGGACGTTCCTGTGCGTCGCCGCGGTGCTGATCCTGATCGCGGTCACCCCGTTCGCGGAACTGACCGCGCAATTGCGGCGGTTTCATGTCCCGGTCCTGCTGGTGCAGGTCCTGGAGATCACGTACCGCTATCTGGGCGTGCTGCTCGACGAAGCCGCCGCGATGACCACCGCCTACCGGCTGCGGGGCGGCGGGCCGCGCGGGGTCCGGATGGCGCACATGAGGAGTTTTGTCGGGCGGCTCCTGCTCCGGAGCATCGACCGGGCGGAACGGGTATACCACGCGATGCAGTGCCGCGGCTACCCGTCCCGCTTCACGGCGCGCGACACCCGGCCGCTCACCGTCCGCGACGGCGCGGCCCTGACCGTCACGGCCGGACTGTGCCTGCTGTTCCGGCTGGTCGACGTCCCCGCGGCGATGGCGGATTTTTTCATGGGGGTGTTTCAATGATCGATATCCGCGGTCTTACGGTCGCGTACCCGGACGGGACGCGCGCGGTCGAGGACGTCACGCTCACGGTCGGGGACGGGGAAAGCGTCGCGCTGATCGGCGCGAACGGCGCGGGCAAGACCTCCCTCCTGCTTGCGCTCGTCGGGATTCTGCCGTCCGAGGGGGCGGTCGAGGTCGACGGGCTGACGCTCGGGAAAAAGACCGCGGCGTCCATGCGCGAACGGATCGGACTGGTGTTCCAGAATCCGGACGACCAGCTGTTCATGCCGACGGTCTTTGATGACGTCGCGTTCGGGCTCCGCAACCGCGGGCTGCCCGAATCCGAGATCCGCGTGCGGGTCGACGAATGCCTCGCGCGGCTGGGGATCGCGGCGCTGGGCGCCCGCACCCCGCTCAAGCTGAGCGGCGGCGAGAAGCGCATGGCCGCGCTCGCAACCGTGCTCGTGATGGAACCCCGGGTCATGTTGTTCGACGAACCGACCGCGTTCCTCGACCCCCGCGCGCGCCGGGTGTTCGCGGACGCGCTGACCGCGCTCCCGCAGGCCCGGATCGTCGCGACGCACGACCTTGCGTTCGCGGCGCGCCGCTGCACCCGGGCGGTGCTGCTGCGCGAAGGCCGGATCTACGCCTCCGGCCCCGCCGCCGAGCTCCTCCGGGACACCGCGGCGATGGCGGCCTGCGGGATCGATCCGGGGGACTGAGGAGCGGAGACTTCCATGTATGGCGGAGACCGTTTCGTAACGTGAGGAGCGACGGAATCCCGCCCCGGCTGTTTAGATAGAGGAATCAGGAGGGATCAACATGACCCTGCAGGATTTTTTCCACGACAACCCCCGCGTCGCGCTCGGTTTCTCGGGCGGCACGGATTCCTCGTACCTGCTGTACGCCGGCCTTCAGGCGGGTGCGGAGGTGCGGCCCTACTTCATCCGATCCGTTTTCCAGCCCGCGTTCGAACGGGAAGACGCACTCCGGCTGGCCGCGGGGCTCGGGGTCGAGGTCGTCGAGATCCCGGTCGACATCCTCGCGGTCCCGGACGTGGCCGCGAATCCCGCGGACCGCTGCTACCACTGCAAGACCGCGCTGTTCGGAGCGCTCCGCGCGCGTGCCGCGGCGGACGGATTCACCGTCCTGATCGACGGCACCAACGCTTCGGATGACGCCGGGGACCGCCCCGGGATGCGCGCGCTCGCGGAGATGGCGGTACGCTCCCCGCTCCGGGAGTGCGGGATCACCAAAGCGGAGGTCCGGCGCCTGTCCCGGGAAGCGGGACTGTTCACTTGGGACAAGCCCGCGTACGCCTGCCTCGCGACCCGCGTCCCGACGGGACGCGCGATCGACGCCGGCACGCTCGCCCGGAT
>JAGOFF010000243.1 GCA_017997315.1 Clostridia bacterium | reverse complement strand
GTAGTACGCCAGCGCGGGGCCAAGGTACATCCACCCTGCATGGAGCGTCAGGAGCTGGATCAGGGCGGAAGCCGCCGCAAAGCCGCCGCAGACCCACAACACGCACAGGGCGAGGATCAACGGGTGGATGCGGCCCGCGCCGGTGCCGAAATTTTTGGTCCATCCCTCGACCAGACTCCCCAGTCCCTCGGGATACATCCGGAACGACACCGCGCCGTGTCCGGACCGGCATCGGACCGGGAAGCCGGCCTCCCGGACCGCCTTGCCGATCGCAAGGTCCTCGAGCACTTCGGTCCGCACCGTGCGGTGGCCGCCCGCGGCCTCATACGCCGCCCGACCGCACAGCAGGCAGGGTCCGAACGCGCCCGCAGTCGGGAGACGTTCCCCCAAAGGGGTGAAAACGTTGATGCCCGCGGTCACGATGATGTTGAACACCAGCGAGAGGTTTTCATACAATCGGCGGGTCCGGTGATACGGCTGCCAGGACATCATCCCCCGGGCGCCGGCGGCGCGGTACTCCGCGCAGAGCCGCGCGAGGGAACCGGGTCCGTCCATCCGGACGTCCGCGTCGAGGAACAACAACCACTCCCCGGCGGCCACATGCGCGCCGCTCCAGCAGGCCCGGGACTTGCCGACCCAGCCCGGTCCGACGTCCTCGGAACGGATTACCCGGACAACGTCCGCGGCATACGCCGCGGCGATTTCGGCGGTCCGGTCGGTCGATCCGTCGTCCACGACCAGGATCTCGAGCGGTCGGACGTCCTGCGCGCGCAGCGACTCGAGCAGCGGGGGGAGCCGGAGCTCCTCATTGTAGGCCGGGATGATGACAGAAAGGAGCCGGGCGGCATCCTCCGCGGCCGTCTTCGCCTCCGGCTCCGGCAGCGCGCCGCGCCGCGGGAACAACCGGATCCGCGCGAGCAGCAGGATCCCCGAGAGCAGGCCGAGCAGCAGGATGATCGTGTTGAACGTCGACATGCCGGGCCTCCCTCCCCTCAGGAGTTCAGCGGTGGAGCCAGAGCCTTTCCAGGAGCGCTTTTCCGTGCCCGCGGTACAGCGCGGGACGCTCCAGCCGGTCCCGGACCTCCTCGACCACGACCTGCGCAGCGGCTTCCAGCGTCTCGCGTCCGAATCCCGCGTCCGCGTCGTAGGGCGGAGTCCCGAGGATCCCGGTCAGCCGCTCCCCCCTAGGCGGGAGTGCGGACAGGTCGACGGTGTCCGGGTCGATCGCCAGCATGTGCGAGGTCTCCCAGTTCCCGGCGTGGTCACCCGCGTTTCCATACATGTCGTTGATCTCGAGGTAGTCGACCGTCGCCCACGGCAGCATCGCGTCCGGCTTTTTCATCACGCGCTGCATGTACTGGACGACCGCGGCGCGGCAATGGTCGATCAGCGGATAATGTCCCGCAACCAGCACCCCGACCTTGAACCCGAGGGAGTCCGCCTCGGCCAGGATGTGAAGCAGCAGGTGGTTATATGCGAGCATCTGTTCGGTCGCGGTGAACGGGAAGGCCTCCGGGTCGAAATTCTCCGGCGGCAGCCGCATCGCCGCGGCGATGTCCGCGCGGTCGGCGGCGTTCGCCTCCATCAGGCCCTCCAGCCGGTTCTCGCCGTAGAACAGCGGGGGAAACACCAGCCCGCCGCCCCGCTCCGCGCACCGGATCGCGAGCGCTTCGGCCTGGAACGTATCCGCGCCGACCGGATTGTGGGGGCCGTGCCACTCGATCGTGCCGACGGGGATGTAGACGACGGGGCAGGCTTCGCGGCGTTCGATGATCTGGGCGGGACGCAGCCGCGCATACCGGACTTCCATAGGGACCCTCCTCCGGCGGCGTCCGTCGTTCCGTGCGGAAGCGCCGCGCTTTCTTTCATTCTAGTACATATTTGCAAAAAGAATCCCGGCGGATCCGTGACCTGCTCCCTGTCAAGTTGACAGGGAGCAGGTCATCCTGCCGGGTTCTAGGGCATGCGTTTGCGATGGATTCGGCCGGGGTCAGTCGAGCCCCTGGGCTTTGCGCGCAGCGCGGATGGCCTGCTGCACCATCATGTCCTTGACCTTCATCAGCCGGACCAGGTTCCCGCGCTCGTTCTCGTCGAGCTTCATCGTGATGACGCGGATCGCGGCGGTGAGCTGCGGAATGAGGATGTACTCGAGCGAATTGACGCGTCGGCGGGTACGCTCGATCTCGTCCGCGAGCAGCTGCGCGGCCTTCTCGTTTTCCGCCAGGCTGAGCATGATCGGGTAGGCTTGGTACAGCGCCGCGATCGCGGCGTCGAGCTCCCCGGCGGTGTCGGCCATGCCGTACGGCGGACGCGTCATCCGGGCCTCCTCCTCGGAGGGATGCTCAAATGTCGAGACTTCGACGCTCATCATGTTGACGGTGCTGACCGCGATCTCGAGCGGGGGCTTGCCCATCATAAGCGCCTGCTCGACCGTCTCGCGGCGCAGGATGGCGCGCGCGAGCACGAACTCCCGGTAAGCCGAATTGAGCAGTTCCTCCATGCGCTCGCGCTTGGTCTTGTTTTCGCGCACGATGTGAAGGAAGCGCTTCATGAGCTCGTCGCGCTTGTCCTTGAGCAGCTTGTGCCCGCGGCGCGCGGTTACGAGCCGCCGCTTGAGGCGGATCAGCTCCATGCGGGTCGGGTTGACCCGGATCTCAGCCATGGCGGTTCTCGTCCTTCCCGTCGTCGATGTAGTACTGGTCGATCAGTTCTTCGCGGATGCGCTTGAGCTCGTTTCGCGGGAGCATGGACAGCAGTTTCCAGCCGATCGAGAGGGTCTCCTCGATCGAGCGGTCGGTGTCGAAGCCCTGGGAGACGTACTCCGCCTCGAACGCGTCCGCGAACTTCGCGTAGATGCGGTCGACCTCGGACAGCGCGGCTTCGCCGAGGATCTGCGAGAGTTCCTTGGCGTCCTTGCCGCGGGCGTAGGCCGCGAACAGCTGGTTCATGGTCGGGGCGTGGTCGGCGCGGGTCTTGCCCTTGCCGATGCCCTTGTCCTTGAGCCGGGACAGCGACGGGAGCACGTCGATCGGGGGACGGACGCCCTTGCGGTACAGCTCGCGGGACAGGATGATCTGGCCCTCCGTGATGTATCCGGTCAGGTCGGGGATCGGGTGGGTCTTGTCGTCCTCGGGCATGGTCAGGATCGGGATGAGCGTGATCGAGCCCTCTTTGCCGCGCTGGCGGCCGGCGCGCTCGTACAGCGTCGCCAGGTCGGTGTAGAGGTAGCCGGGGTAGCCGCGGCGGCCCGGAACCTCCTTGCGCGCGGCGGACACTTCGCGCAGCGCTTCGGCATAGTACGTGATGTCGGTCATGATGACCAGCACGTGCATGTCTTTTTCAAACGCGAGGTACTCCGCCGCAGTCAGCGCCATGCGCGGGGTCGCGATGCGCTCGACCGCGGGGTCGTTCGCAAGATTCATGAAAAGCACCGCGCGGTCGATGGCTCCGGTACGGCGGAAATCCTCGATGAAAAAGTCCGCTTCCTCGAACGTGATGCCCATCGCGGCGAACACGACCGCAAACTTGCCTGCGGCTTCCGCGGAAGCCGCTGCCTCCCCGACGGGGGGACGGACCTTGGCCTGACGCGCGATCTGGGCCGCGAGCTGGGCGTGCGGGAGTCCGGAGCCCGAGAAGATCGGGAGCTTCTGGCCGCGCACGAGGGTGTTGAGTCCGTCGATCGCGGACACGCCGGTCTGGATGAACTCGGACGGGTAGTTGCGCGCGGCGGGGTTCATGGGGAGCCCGTTGATGTCGATCCGG
>JAGOFF010000242.1 GCA_017997315.1 Clostridia bacterium | reverse complement strand
CTTCGGACGTCGTGCCGTTCGAACAGCGTCCCTGGATGAAGTCCGCTGAAATCACCGATGAACTCATCGCGCGCATCCGTTCCGGCAAGTACCGTTTCATCCGCGTCAATTACCCCAACGGCGACATGGTGGGACACACCGGCATCTTCCAGTCCACCCAGGTCGGAGTCGAGGCGCTTGACATCGCGCTCTCCCGTCTGCTGCCGGCGATCGACGCGGCCGGCGGCATGGCGATCATCACCGCGGACCACGGCAACGCGGAAGAGATGTACGAGATCGACAAGAAAACCGGCGGGCCCTCCCGGGACAAAACCGGGCGCATCCGGGCCAAGACCAGCCATACGCTCAACAAGGTGCCCTGTGTCTTCTACGACAACACGGAGAATAGAGACGCCTACACCGTCAAGTCCTCCGACGGATTCGGGTTGGCGAACATCGCCGCCACCGTCGCGGATCTGCTGGGCGTGGAGAAACTCCCGATGTGGAACGAGAGCATGATCGAGGAGAAGTAGGCAAGAACCGGAGCCATCGCAGGATTGCCAACATCTAGAAAGAGCGGTCCGACTGCCGGATGTCCTGCAGTCGGGCCGCTTTTCACATTCGCCGGGCGATCACGGAGAGTCGAAGCGCCTTGTCGCGCGGCGCTCGCGGCTGAATCGACGAATTCGTCCCAATTCGCGATTTCTGTCTTTTTCAAAACCGCGCCTTCCCGGGCACACAGGTCGAACTCGCCCGGCTCCAATTCGCGCAGGAACACCACGTATTCCGTCCCCCGCTCCGGCACAAACGGAATCATAATATAGGTGGGAGGCTCTTGCCCGGAGGACTTGTCGGCCAACACCTGCCGGTTCGGATCAACGGCACACCGCTGCGCGTCGAAAAGACAGGAAACCGGATTCTCCAGCTGTGCAAGAAGGATCAGATCGGCCTCCCGGGTCATCGAGGACAGGTCCGGGTACTTCTGGGGGACCAGGATGCAGGGATGGAGCGGAGCTCCTGAAATCCCGTCGGATGCCAGAACCGCAGCCTCCGGATCCGCAAAAAAACCGGGATCCGCGGCCTCTTGCATAACAGGCCACAACCGCGCCGCACCACGGCCCGTCTTCACAGCGCCATCCTCCGTCAGAGGCAGGACCGCTTCCGGGCGCAGGATCGGCCGGGGGTAGCAGGCGAGATCGACTCCCTGGAGAAATAGAAGATAAGTTGTCGACCCATCGAATTTGTAAGTCCGCTCCATCGGATCAAGGGATACTGCGATCTCGTCGCCCGGCCAGGGTGCCGCCTCTTTCAGCATCGTGCCGATGGAAAACACTGCATACCGCCACTCGGCAGCCCCTTCCATGCTCCCCCTCGATACCGCTTCGTTTCTCAGCCACCGCGCTGTGCAAATGAAGGAAGAGCCACCGGAGATGAGCGCATCCACGTTTTGGTAGGGCTTTGTGAGAGACTCCGGTTGGATGATGGTTGTTTCTGATTGGATGACGGTTGTTCCTGATGGAGCACTTGCAGAATGACAAGCGGTACCTGTGATCAGCAAGAATAAACCGATCACGAGCGGGATCGACTTCCGCGCTTGACCCTTCACTTCAATCCCCCCATCCATGTTCCTGGTCTATAGGGTGCCGCATCTTCACGCAAGCAGATTTTACAGGTTCGATATTCTATAGTTGTATATTACTTTATAACTGGTTTTTTCTATATTCACTCTTTTCATTTTCAGGCATCTCCTCTTGCTCGGCAGGCCGGGCAGACGGGTTGGATCGCGGCAAAGATCATGTTGGGCGGAATCCCTTGCTATTCACCGCTTTCCGTGATAAGCTTTCTCAGTCGATCATGTCGACGGAGGATCCAATCATTCCATACAATCTCTCTTTGTCTCGCACGTGGAGAATTGGGCAGGTTTTTGAGAAGTTCTCCACTTTTAGAGACAAGGAGGAAACCAATATGACGGACAAGAATATCGTTTGCAGAGACTGCGGCGCCACGTTCACTTTCACGGTCGGCGAGCAGGAATTCTACAAGGAAAAAGGCTTCGACAACGAGCCGACCCGCTGCCCGGATTGCCGCAGGGCGAGAAAGCAGCAGATGAACCAGGACCGGGGCTCTTACGGCAGGTACTGAGTAAAGCGGGAAGGAGATCACTCCTTCCCACTTTTTCGTTGAAAGGGAAAAATGGAAGAAGTCACTTTCGAATCACTGGACTGCATGCCGCAGATCAAACGGGCGCTGGCCGACATGGGATTCGTCCGCCCGACTCCGGTACAGGCGCAGACCATCCCCCCCATGCTTCAATGGTACGACGTCATCGCCAAGGCTCCGACCGGCACGGGCAAGACCTGCGCGTTCGGGGTTCCCATCCTGGAGCACATCGAGCCGGACATCAAGGACGTGCAGGCGCTCATCCTGTGCCCGACGCGCGAGCTGGCGCTCCAGATCACGACGGAGATGCGGAGTTTCGCAAAGCACCTCCCGTACATCAAGGTGGCGACCATCTATGGCGGTCAGAACATCCAGCGCCAGTTCGAGGCGCTCCGGCTGCATCCGCAGATCGTGGTCGCGACGCCCGGACGGCTCATGGACCACATGGACCGCGGTTCGATCCATATCGACCAGGTCCACACCGCCATTCTGGACGAAGCGGACCGCATGCTCGACATGGGCTTCGTGCACGATGTGCGCAAGATCCTGGACTGCATGCCGAACCTCGCGCAGCTCTCACTCTTCTCCGCCACGATGTCCCGCGAGGTCCTGGACATCGCCTGGATCTACCAGCGGGAAGACGCGGTCGAGGTCACCATCCCCGAGGACGAGGAAAACCGGCCCCAGATCCGTCAGTTCAGCCTGGACGCCAGCGGAAAGGCCCGGATGGATGCGATCTCGCGGATCATCCGCGACGAAAAGTACGACCGCGTCCTGGTGTTCTGCAACACGAAGCACATGGTTTCCACCGTGTCGCGCCGCCTCGCGGCCATGGGGCTCAATGCCGACTGCATCCACGGCGACGTCGCCCAGCGTACGCGGGAACGCGTGATCTCGGATTTCCGCAAGGGCAAGGTCAAGGTACTGGTCGCGACCGACGTCGCGGCGCGCGGGCTCGACATCGAGGATGTGGACGCGGTTTTCAACTACGACATCCCGAACGAGAACGAGTACTACACGCACCGGATCGGGCGCACCGGCCGGGCCAAGAAGACCGGTGCCTCCTACACGTTCGTCTCGCCGCTGACCGCGCCCCGGCTGGCGGAGATCATGAAGTACACCAAAACCCCCATCATCCCCTACACCGCGGAGACCCGGAAAACCTCAACCGATCCGGTCTGAGTCCGCCCCGCCCTCTCCCGATGAAAAGGCCCGCGCGGTGAATCCGTGCGGGCCGTTGCCGTTCCAGGGGATTTCCGTCCGGGATCAGTCCGGCATCCGGAGCGTCTCGGGGTCCGTGCCGTCTCCGTAGGTCTTTGACAGCTCGCGCAGGTCGCGCAGGACGCCGTCCCCGACCCCGATGCCCTTCTTCATATAGAACGCTTCGTTTTCGAACTCGATTTCGCCCGGGAGAAGGATCTCTTCGGTTCCCGGAGCCTTCCGGCTGCCTTTGATGTCGTCGATGATCCGGTCGATCCCGGATCGGAAGACATCCGGATCGTTGAGCATCCCGATATGGATCGCCGCGAAAAAGTGTCCGAGGTTCTGGGGTACGCCCGCATCCCGATACAGCTGGCCGACGTGCATCCCGAACAGCGCGCCGCTCAGCACCGCGCTCAGGACGT
>JAGOFF010000241.1 GCA_017997315.1 Clostridia bacterium | reverse complement strand
GATATATCTTGTCCGGGCGCTGAGCGGCGTCCACGGCCGCCCGCCTCCCTCGAAGAACTTGCTGAAGAACTCCACATAGTGAAGCCGGCTGGTATGCACATAGGCGCCCAGTGCGGAAAGCGCGATGTTGAGGGCATGGCCGCCCAGAGCGACGACGATGAACAGCGGGAGTCCGACGAGCCCGAACCCCGCGATGGAGCCGATCATGTTGACGACCATCGCGATGACGCCCCCCGCCAGTCCAAGCGCCAGGATCCGGGTGTAGGAGAGGATGTCGCTGAAATATCCGGTGATGCCGTACAGGTTGTACAGCCCTTTGAAGATCCGCTTGAACAGGCCGCGTGAAGAACGCGCGCTGAAAAGGATGATCGTCGCGGCTCCGGCCAGCGCCATGACAGCGCCGATGTTGCCGATGGTGCCGCCGACGGCCACCAGGCCCGCCCCGATCAGCAGCGCGTACCAGGAACCGACATCCAGAACCGCATCCAGAGCCTTGCCGTCCCGGATGAGCATATAGGCTTTTGCGCCCATCCCGGTGAACACATGCAGGACACCCAGACCCATCGAGACCACCATCATCCGGACCGGATCCTCAAGCGGATTGAACCAGAGGGTGGGAAACGCCGCTCTCTCGTTGCTGACCACGGAGACGATGTTGCCGAAAAAGCCGCCGAACAGCAAGCCGGACAGGATGGCCGACAGACCGCCCTGCATCAGCAGCAGGCACATGCTCCGCAACGTGCCCCGCACCTTGAACTTCCAGACCAGCAGCGCGCATCCGGCCGCCAGAAGCAATCCGTAACCGGCGTCGTTGAGCATCATCCCGAACAGGATGAAGAAGAACGGGGCCATCAGCGGATTCGGATCGATCTCGCTGGTCTGCGGTGTGCTGAACATGGTCGTGATGACCTCGTACGGACGGACAAGGGGAATGTTGCACATCATCACCGGGACATCTTCGCCGCTCAGCGGGCGGCGGCGTTCCACGGCGACCTTGAACCGGTCGAGCAGACCCCGCTCGGTTTCGGCGCCCAGGCTTGCCGGGATCCAGCCGGACAGGACAAACGCCTCGCGCGTGCTGCGCAGGCGCGCCGCGGCGCGCAGACGCTCGAGCTCCATCAGGTAATGGTCGTACAGGACCTCGAAGTCCGGCCGGATGGCGGCCAACCGTGCGGATTCGGACTCCATTTCAGCGATCGAATCCGACAGAGAGGCGATCTCGGCCTCCAGCCGGCTCAGGATCCCGTCCGGCCGGCCGGACTCCCCCTGGACCGGGATCGGGGTGATGCCGTGCGCCTTGATCAACGCCTGCGCTTCGTCTTCCGCGCTTCGCAGCACGACGACCGCCAGGCGGACCTGCGCGCTGTCGGAGGACAGGACCTCGACATGGCTGGCGGGGATCCGGTCAGCCAGCTCGGCGGTGAAATCCTCATACCGCTGTCCCGCGGGGAGGGTTCCCAACCAGATCCTTGCCGTGCGCGTACCGTCCGCGGAGAGGTCGACCGCGACGCCGGACCAGGGAAGCAGCAGATCACGGCTCACCGCGGTCCGGGCGGACCGGGCGCGCTCTTCGGAGATCCGGGAACGCAGGGCTGTCAGCCGGTCCGCGAAGGCCCAGATCTCCTTCTCCCGGGCGACAACAGCCCGGTACTCCTCCGCGGACACCCGACGGCGGGAAGCGAACGCGCGCTTTTTCGGTGCCTCCGCCAGACTGCCGCAGAGAGCGATCAGGGATTCCAGACGGGATACGGCTTCTTCCGCCCGCGCCGTACCGGGCACTTCCGCCGGCGCGGCGCCCGGTGACGCAAGGGGACCGACGGCATACTCCGACGATTCGGGCTTCCCCAGCCCGGATGCGTCGTCGATATCCACGGCCCCGACGGCGGCCAGCGCCTGGAGCAGACGGTCACGGTCGCGGCGAAGCCCGACGACCGTGATGTGTTCCATATTAACGATCGACATGACGCTTGACGATCCTTTCGGCTACTGCCCGGACCGCCTCATCGCCTCCGTCCGGAAAACTCTCCTCCAGGCGCTGCGCTTCCGCACGGGCGTCCTGCTCCGCGCGGTCACGGATTTCCCGGGCACGACGCTCGGCCTCCGCGATCTGGTTCCGGCGGGCTTCGACGGCGTCCGTCTGCGCGGCGGCCGCAACGGCGGCGGCTTCATCACGGGCTTGGGACAGCAGCCGGTCCGCTTCGGACCGGGCTTCGGCCAGGATCGCATCCGCTTCCCGTTCCGCGTTCTGCAGGAGGTCGAGGAAACGGGTGGATCCGGACAGGTTGGTCGTGTCGGTCGGGGTCATGGCGCACCTCGCGGAGTTGTATGCCGCGGACAGCTGGATGCTGTCCGTCAACCGGATCCGGGACGAAATACCGACCCGGAGAATCAGCAGCATAGATTAACACAAATCGTGCCTACATGGATAATATCGTACAGGAATCCGTGAACTGTAACAATTCGTGGTTTTCTCAGATATTTCTACAAAAACCGTGCAATAACCATATATGAAATCCCATCCGTTCGCTAAACTAAATGTAACAGGTCCGCTCCATTTATCCGCCATGCAGGAGGATACGGCCATGACCAAGATCACCGTACTGATCGTAGACGACGACGAAAGCATCTGCATGCTCCTCAAGGCCTTTCTCGAAAGCGAGGGGCTCAAGGCGCACATCTGCCATGACGGACAATCCGCGATCGACCTGCTCGAGACCATGCCGATCGACATCATCCTGCTCGACGTCATGATGCCCGACATGAACGGGTTCGAGACGCTGCGCCGGATCCGGTCGAGGCACAGCGTGCCGGTCATCTTCCTCACCGCGCGCGACATGCTTACCGACAAGGAAAAGGGCTTTGAGGCGGGAGCGGACGACTACATCGTCAAACCGTTCGACCCCCGCGAGGTGCTGCTCCGCATCCGCGCCCAGCTGCGCGAGACCGGGCTGGTCACCTCGCGTACCGTGACGGTCGGCGAACTGTCCATCGACATGGACCGCTACCGCGTCTATATCGGCGGGAACCAGATCACCGGGCTCAAACCCAAGGAAATCCAGCTCCTCCACTTCCTCGCCAAGAATGCGGGGCAGGTGCTCACCCGGGAGCAGATCATCAACAACGTCTGGGGATACTCGACGCTCGTCGACTCCCGGACCATCGACGTCCACATCCTCCGCCTCCGCAAGGCTCTCGGGGAGTACAGCAACTACATCGGGACCGTCTTCGGGGTGGGATACCGGCTTGAGGGCAAAAAATGAAGCACCTCTCGGTGCGGATCGCCCTTGCCTTCTTTGCGATCTGCCTGGGACTCATCCTCGGGGCGTCGATGCTCCTGTTCACCACCTACCGAAGCGCCATCGTCGACGACGCGCATGAAGACCTGCAGACCGTATACTCCGAGACCGCGCGGCTGCTCCGCAGCCAGGCGGCGGGAGAGGCCGGGCCCGACGACGTTGCCGTTGGCATCGACTTCATCTCCCGCGTGCGGGCCTGCAAGATCTATGTGCTGCGCTACGATGCCGACCGGCTCGAGGCCACGCTTCCGACCGACCTCGCGGTCCAGACGAAGGATCTGGCGGACGACCTGCTCCTCATCGCGCAGGGCAAGATGGTGTTCCGCGAACTGGTCTACCGCGCCGGCAATGAAACGCCGTTTGTTTTCCTCGGCGGGCCCGCCCCCGCAGACGAAGGCGCCGCGGCGGTACTGGTATTCGCTTCGGCCAGCCCGATGTTCGCCCGGACGACCAACGCCGCGCGGATGCT
>JAGOFF010000240.1 GCA_017997315.1 Clostridia bacterium | reverse complement strand
GTTCCGCATCCTCCGCGGTGAAGTATACCCGGCCGGTCGCTGCGCCCGGGGAGGCCGGCAGCCCCTTGGCCACCGGTTTGGCTTCCTTGAGCGCCTTGGCCTCGAAGGTGGGGTGCAGCAGGGCGTCCAACTGCTTGGAATCGATTTTCATCAGGGCTTCCTGCTCGGTGATGAGCCCTTCCTCGACCATGTCGACCGCGACTTTGAGCGCCGCGGCGGCGGTACGCTTGCCGTTGCGGGTCTGAAGCATGAACAGCCTGCCGCGCTCGATCGTGAACTCCATGTCCTGCATGTCTTTGTAGTGACGCTCGAGGGTATCGGCGATCTTGGCGAACTGGTCGTACACTTCGGGCATGACCGAACGGAGCTGGTCGATCGTCTGCGGCGTACGGATACCGGCCACCACGTCCTCACCCTGTGCATTCATGAGGAACTCGCCGTAGAGCTTGTTCTCGCCGGTCGCGGGATTGCGGGTGAACGCGACGCCGGTACCGGAGGTTTCGCCCATGTTGCCGTATACCATCTCCTGGACGTTGACGGCGGTTCCCCAGCTGTAGGGGATGTCGTTCTGCCGGCGGTAGATGATCGCCCGCTCGTTGTTCCAGGAACGGAAGACCGCTTCGATCGCCTCGATCAGCTGGGTGCGGGGATCCTGCGGGAAGGGCTCTCCCTTCTCCTCCTGATAGACTTTCTTGAAACGGCGCACGACGTCTTTCATGGAATCGGCGTCGATGTCCGTGTCGTGCTTGCCGCCGATCTCTTTCTTGACCGCGTCGAGCTGCGCTTCGAACTTCGATTTGGGGATGCACATGACCACATCCGCGAACATGGCGATGAAACGGCGATAGCTGTCGTAGGCGAAACGCGGGTTTCCGGTCAGTTTCGCCAACCCCTCGACGACGGTGTCGTTGAGGCCGAGGTTGAGGATCGTATCCATCATGCCGGGCATCGATGCGCGGGCGCCGGAACGCACGGAAACCAGATACGGGTCGGCCGGATCGCCGAACTTCTTCCCGATCATGGTCTCGACTTTGGCAAGGGTCGCAAAGATTTCAGCCTGGATCTCGTCCGAAATCTTGCCGTTGTCGTCATAGTACCGGGTGCAGGCTTCCGTGGTGATGGTGAAGCCTCTCGGCACAGGCAGTCCCAGCCCGGTCATTTCGGCGAGATTGGCGCCTTTGCCGCCGAGCAGGTTTTTCATGGTCGCGTTGCCCTCGGAAAAGAGATAGACGAATTTGGTCATAAGTTCCTCCTTTGGCTGTATGCCGATCCTGTCTCCACAGGTCGTGATGCAGGGGTTCAGAAATCGAATTTTCCGGCGAAGTGTTCCGCCAGTCCGTCGATCGGAAGGCGTACCTGGGTCATGCTGTCGCGCTCGCGAACGGTGACGCATCCGTCCTGGAGAGAGTAAAAGTCGAACGTCACGCAGTACGGCGTCCCGATTTCATCCTGCCGACGGTACCGTTTCCCGATGGACTGACGGTCGTCGAACTCGCACATCCAGCGTTTCGACAGCATGCCATAGACCTCGGCGGCGGCGTCGGCCAGTTTGGCGGACAACGGCAGCACCGCGATCTTGACAGGCGCGATGGCCGGATGGAAGCGAAGGACCGTACGCACGTCGCCGCCTTCCAGCTCCTCCTCGTCATAGGCGCCGCACAGGAAGGCAAGCGCCATGCGGTCCGCGCCCAGTGCGGGCTCGACCACATACGGGATGTATTTCTCGTTGGTCGCAGGATCAAAGTACATGAGGTCTTCTTTTGAAGATTCCATGTGCCTCTTCAGGTCATAATCCGTCCGGTCCGCGATGCCCCAGAGCTCCCCCCATCCGAACGGAAAGAGGAACTCGAAATCCGTCGTCGCCTTGGAATAGAAAGACAACTCCTCAGGGGAGTGGTCCCGGAGACGCAGTTCGGATTCCTTGATGCCGAGTGAAAGAAGCCAGTCTTTGCAGAAGCCGCGCCAGTACGTGAACCACTCGAGGTCGGTGCCCGGTTCGCAGAAGAACTCCATCTCCATCTGCTCGAACTCACGGGTCCGGAATGTGAAATTGCCGGGCGTGATCTCGTTGCGGAAACTTTTGCCGATCTGGCAGATCCCGAACGGGATCTTGCGCCGTGCGGTACGCTGCACGTTCCGGAAGTTGACGAAGATGCCCTGGGCGGTCTCGGGCCGCAGATAGAGTTCCGCCTTGCTGTCCTCGGTAACGCCCTGGAAGGTCTTGAACATGAGGTTGAACTTCCGGACGCCGGTGAAATCGTTCGCTCCGCATTCCGGACACGGGATGGCGTTGTCCCGGATGAACGCCATCAGGCGCTCCTCGTCCCAACCGTCTCCGGTTTCGGATCCGCCGGCCGCCCGGCTCCAGTCCTCCACCAGCTTGTCCGCGCGATGACGGGCCTTGCACTTGCGGCAGTCGATCATCGGATCGCTGAAACCGCCGACATGTCCGGAGGCGACCCAGACCTGCGGATTCATGAGGATGGCGCAGTCGACCCCCACGTTGTAGGGGTTCTCCTGTACGAACTTTTTCCACCAGGCGGCTTTGACGTTGTTCTTGAGCGATACGCCGAGCGGTCCGTAATCCCATGCGTTGGCCAATCCGCCGTATATCTCGGACCCGGGGTAGACAAACCCCCGGTTCTTGGCCAGCGCGACGATTTTCTCCATGGTTTTTTCCATCAGTCTTCCTTTTCCCCGGACTCGCCGGCAACCTCGGTCGTCTCTTCCGGTACCGCTGCGTCGTCGCCCGAGAGAAGGTCAGCCACCGGATCTCCCGCGTCCGCGGAAGTATCGCCGAGCGCTTCGATCTGGCGAAGGATGGACGCGGCGTCGTCGCGCTCCCCTTCGGGTTCGTCGAGCCGGCTGAACATATCCTTGATGTTCTCGACCGCGGCGGCGTTCTCCGCGGCACGCTGTTTCTCGAGCCGGGCGGCTTCGATCTCGGGCCGGATGGGGATATGGAAGTCCCTGGCTCCGCGGACGCACACGATCCGGTCCTCGTCCAGTTCCTGGCATGCGATGGATACGTTGTTCGGCGAGTCGTTGTCACTGAGGGGCTGCGCGCCGTCGACCAGCTGGCGGGCGCGTTTCGCGACCAGGATCGCCAGTGAGTAGCGGTTGTCCACGTGCGGAAGAAGTGCTTCGATCTGGGGCTTGACCAGCATGGGGTACCTCCTGTGTCCGATGCGCCGGTGAGCGGCGCGGGTATCTATTTCCGGATGATCGTGTCTTCGATGCCGGCCACTCGGCGGTAGCGGCATTTCTCAGCCCGGGTGATCGAAAGGATCAATCCGGCTGCCCTGTCGACGTCGTCGTTCATCACGACGTAGTCGAACAGCGATGCCTTGCCCAGCTCATACCGGGCTTTTTCGAGCCTGCGTTCCATCTCCTCGGGCCGCTCGGTCCCGCGCTTTTCCAGACGGCGGCGAAGCTCCGAGAAAGAGGGCGGAAGGAGAAATATGCTTACGGCGTCCTTCATGCGTTCCATCACGGCGAGCGAGCCCGGCACGGTGACGTCCATGACGACATCCGTCCCTGCGGCCGACGCCTCGGCCAGCGGGGCGATCGGCGTGCCGTAATAGTTGCCGCAGTATTCGTCGTGTTCGAGCACCTCTCCGTCTATGATCATCCGCTCGAACCGCTCACGCGTCACAAAGTGATAGGATACCCCGTCGATCTCGCCCGGCCGCATGGCGCGGGTGGTGGCCGACACGGAGTGGATCAGGCCGGGATCGAGTTCACGCAGGCGGCGGATCACGGTCCCCTTGCTGACG
>JAGOFF010000238.1 GCA_017997315.1 Clostridia bacterium | reverse complement strand
CCGGGAACCTCGACTGGCCATCCATCCTGGAAGCCTGCGGCAAACGCGGCGTCCGGGACTATGTCGTCGAACACAGCGCCAGGGAGGGCTCCATGGCGATGGCCGCGACCGCGGCCGCCAGGATGCTTCCGCTGCTGCAGGGATGAGTCGCGCGCCGCTTTAGCGGGGCATCCTCTTTTCCAGGATGAAGCTCCGGTGGTCCGGATCCTTCGGATGGTCGATCCGGATCACGTGGAAGCCGCATTTGTTTACGTAGAAATTGTGGTTGCGCCGGGAGAACCCCGGCGTTTCCGTTTGCCAGACCCGGGTATCCGGAACCATCGCCTCGACCGCCTGCCAGATCCGGAGCCCGACGCCCTGGTTCTGGAGGGACGGATCGATGAAAATGTTCCCCAGGAAGTTCACATGCGTCCGGGGGTTGATCCACAGGATCACCGCCCCGACCGTGGTGTCCCCGGCCTGGATCCGATAGGCGGACGACCGCGGATCCAGCCCGTACCGACGCAGGAACGTCCCGTCGTCATACCCCGGAGGTCCGCCGCTCTCCCTACCCAGATGGATCCGCGTGTCCTCGTCGAACGCCCGCTTCATGATGAGGGTGAGCATCGGGATGTCTTCTTCCTTCAGTTCATGGAACGTGATGGAATCATCGTTTCGCATATCCGTTTCCTCCTGATCACAGGATAACGGTTGACGCTGCGTCAAAGTCAACCGGTTTCAGGCGTGGAGAAGCGCGTGAAGCAGGCGTGCGGCGGGGCGCTTGATATGGGATAGAATAAAAGCATCCGATTTTTGAATATGCACAGGTTTTTCTACGGTTTTCCGTATCATCCGCTTGTCAATAACGTCCGCGTCCGACGTCCTGTCCAATAGGGGGATCAAAAGCAGGAGGGGAAATGCAGTCAGCGGAAAAGCACCGGGTTGCGGGAGACGGCGGCCGTCCCCGCGCCCGGACTGGACACACTGGTGTCCCAAGTCGCCCAAGGAGACGAGAATGCCCTGATGGCGCTCTATTACGCGACCCGCTGCATGGTGTTCTCGATCTCCTTCGCGGTCACCCGGGATGTCCAGCTGTCGGAGGATGTGGTGCAGGAAACCCTCCTCAAGATCTGGTCGCACGCGGCCTCCTGCCGCGGGGCCGGAGGCGCCCGGCCCTGGATCTGCTCGATCGCGCGCAACCTGTCGATCGACATGGTGCGCCGGTACGGCAGAGAGATGTCGGTGGAGGAGTTCGATGACCAGCCGCTCCCCGAAGCCCTGACCACCCGCGAGGACCCGGACGCTAGGCTCGATCTGACGGCCGGACTCGCACGCCTCAACCGGGAGGAAGCGCTCGCGTTCTCGCTCCGGAACATCGCGGGACTGAGTCATCTGGAGTCCGCCCGCCTGATGGAGGTCCCCTACCATACCGTCCGGTACCGATACCGGACCGCGATCGAAAAACTCAAGGTCTGTCTGGCGGAGTCCGGCTCCGTCGGCGGACGTTACCGGGGGGACGAACCATGAAGACCATGAGACACGCTCGTATAGGGAAAAAAGAGGTCGACCGGTGGGCCCGGGAAGCTTGACTTGACCTGCCCGACCGCTGGTCCGACATCCGGTCGCGGCTGCCCCGTGCGGCGGACCGGCCCGAACAGCCGGAACGCACATCGGAGCGGCGTCGGCGCCGGCGGCTTGTGCTGGCCGCAAACGGGTTGCTGCTGGCGGTGGTGGTAGGCATGCTGACGTGGATCGCGTACCGCGCAGGGGTGCCGACCCGGACAACCCCCGCTGCGACGTTCACCCCCGCCGCGACGTACACCACCGCAGCGGGCACGACCGCTTCGGCCGCCGCGACAACGGCAGCCACAGTAGCTGCGACGACGATTGCGATGACGGAAGCGAATGAGAAGATCTATCCGATCGTGTCGAAGGAAGGGGATCGGATATTCTATCAGACATCCGCGCTTCAGACTTCGATGGAGGGATCGGTCATTCATACCACCCATGTCGAGTTGGATTTGGTGGGGAAGTACCTGCCCTATATAGAAGGACTCGACGATGACTGGAATCTTCTGATCCGCTCCGGTGTGGAGAATGGGATAGGAGTGCAATTGGATCCGGACGTATCGACCTACGAATACGGTCTCTACAACTTGCGTGACCAGGTATATCGCCGGCTGTTTCGTGTGGATGCGATAAGCCCCCGGAATTCTGCATTGCCTGTCCAATATACAACCTTCATGAATAACGATTGGGATGGGGACCATGTATTGTTTGCTTCATGCTGGACCACGCAGACCGTCCCGACCCATGTCAATCTTGGTATCCATATCGTATCCACCGGCGAGACAGTGATTTTGCCGCTGGATGAGACGCTGCACGAATCGTTGAATGGAGGTCCTCACTCCGTTACGCAGGCGTTTTTTCTGGAAGGTAAAGTGTACTTTACGGTGATTTTGAATGATGAGACTGGTAAATCCACCGATCGCAATGTTTACTGTTTGGACTTGGAATCCAGAATTTGCACGCTCGTCATGTCGCCGGGTTTGGACAAGGGCGAAATGATCCTTACCGAAGGGCGGATCGCTTGGCTCGGAGCGGGTGGGATTCGGTATGTCGATGAACCGGATACGATCGTTCCCTTGGATATGCCGAAAACTTACTGGAGTCTTGCACTCTGGAAACCGGATCTGTACGCGGTCAGTATAAAGGGGCCATGGATCGATTCCGAAGGACTGCATCACATACCGGAAGGCAACGATTCCGCTTTGCAGAGCACCGCTTGGATATATCGGCAAGGTGAACGGCTGCCATTGGTCGGAAACGGAAGCGGGGGGATATTCTGTCGCTCGACCGGTACTTTCCTGTTCATGGATCAATTCCATCTTAAAGGCTCTGACGTTTATGACCTGGCGCAAGAAAGGTTGATCACGCTGGACGAGCTACCTGAAGGGATGAAGAAGTCCTGGGCATCGAACGGAAAATTGGCGATGTCCGGCCTTTATGGATTTGGTAAGTACTACGCTTCCGCGACCGGTCCGGAACTTGACTTCTCTTCGATTCTGGGACGGCTGGATGTCGATGTGTACTGGATGGATCTGAACGACCTGAAATGATGCCGGTATAAATCGCCAGCCGCTCGACGGACACCTGCAGGCGACCGTGTACTGGATCGATCTGGATGGGATCGGCTGACTTTGTCGATCTCCGGCTGCCCGTTTCCTCGACGATTCTGATATACTGATTGTCAGAACCGATCAGAATCGATCAGAATTCATCCGATCGATGAGAATGGAGCAGGCCGGGAGGTTGGATCATGCTGGCGGAAAGCCGGAATGCGGAGCTCAAGAGAGAATACGTCGACGACATCCGGAAGACGGTGATCGCATTTGCCAACACGGACGGCGGAACCCTGTACATCGGTGTGGAGGACGACGGCATCGTGTGCGGGCTGGAGGATGTTGACGGCACCTTGCTGAGGGCATCCAACGCCATCCGCGATGCGATCCGCCCCGACGTGACCCTGTTCACCGAGTGCCGCACGATGGAACTGGACGGGAAGCCGGTGGTCGCGATCGACATCCAGCGCGGCACGGCGCGGCCGTATTATCTGGCGAACAAAGGGATCCGTCCTGAGGGGGTGTTCGTGCGTCAGGGTACCTCTACGGTGCCGGCGACGGAAACCGCCATTCTCGCCATGATCCGGGAAACCGGCGGCGAGCATTATGAAAACGCGCGATCGCTGGTCCAGCAGCTTTCCTTTGAGAAAACCGGGGAGTATTTCAAAAAACACGGCC
>JAGOFF010000239.1 GCA_017997315.1 Clostridia bacterium | reverse complement strand
GGTACTACCAGAAAGACGACAAGATCGGCTGCGCCATGATCGAAGAGGGGTACCGCAACGGACTCAAGTACCTCAACACCATGATGGAAGCCGGACTGATGGACGAGAACTACCCGTCCAACGACGAGAACGCGATCAAGACGCTGGTCGCGCTTGAAGGCGGCGAGACCGTCGCGTCGATCTCCTGCGGCGGCATGCACAACGCCGCGACCGACCACGCGGTCCGGTTCAAGTACGAGATCCTCGCCCCGCTCAAGGGCCCCGACGGATTCGTGAACGCGTTCTACGACCATTACTCCACCGGCGTCGCGCCGGGCAAGGCGACCATCCCTGCCAAGTCGGAGAAGAAGGATGTCGTCATGGCCTGGATGGACAGCAACTATGACGCCGAGGTCAAGCTCCGCGACCGGTACGGCGAAAAGGACGTCGACTGGATCGTCCCGCCCGCTGGAACCCTTGCGGTCGACGGCGGCCCCGCGACCCACAAGGACATCAACAGCCAGTGGAACGTCCCGACCTACTCGCACTGGTTCACCTCCGGCCCAGGGATGTGGGCGCAGTACAGCGGCGCGACATGCGCTCCGCAGCCCGAGCTCGACAAGAACGGCAACAAGATCTACGACCTGGAGAAGTACCTGTACGAAGCCGCGCGCGTGTACGAGGACTACGTGATCCCGTGCTCCGTGCCGAACTTCTTCTTTGACCAGGAGACCGCGACCAAGTGCAACGAGTGGAAGACGAACATCAACGACTTCTGCCGCGCAGAGATCACGGAATTCATTTTTGGCAACAAGGATGTCAACGACGACGCGGTCTGGGCGGACTACGTGGCGAGCGTCAAGGCGCTGGGTCTCGACGAGTACCTGGCCACGATGCAGACCGAGTACAACGCCAACTGGAAAGGCTCGCTGCCCGAAGTCTACACGAAATATCCGCAGCGCACCGAGTGATCCGAACGCCGCAGCAATGCCGGACAGCCGGCACGGACGGGGGCTTCCGCAATGGAAGCCCCCGTTATTTTCTCGCCCCGCCATCCGCCGCATCCGCCGTCCTGTGCTAGACTGGTTTAGGTTATAAATCATTTGATGGGAGAACATCGCGATGCAGGTACCCGCACTCAGTCTGTTGTGGCCGGAGAACCGGTCCGTCTATGCCGACAGGACCCGGAAACTGGGAGGCGCGGCCATCGACAACCTTGAACTGCCCGCGCTGGCCGCCCGTATGGCGCCCGGCCGGGAGCGCTCGGAGTCCGTACTGGAGATGTTGACGGAACTTTGCGCGGACGAGGACGTCATCGCATACCGCCAGGAAGTGATCGACGACCTGCTTGCGTCTCCCGGACTGGTCGACCGGCTGCGCGAGGTCACCGAGCACCTCGAGAACCTGTCGCTGCTGGCCAGGGAGGCGTCGGCGAACGAGGATGCAAGCCTGTGGCGGTGCTTTTCCCGGCTCAAGGAACTGGACGCCTACGCGGGATGCGTCACGGGGATCCGGCAGGCGCTGGCCAACGCCGGATTCCGTTCGCGGGGGCTGCTCCGGCTGCAGGCCGAGGTCACCCGGACCACGGAGGATCCGTCGTTCCGGGAACTGCAGGAGACCATCCGAAGTCTGGACGTCGAGCTGGGCGAGATCCAGAGCATCAGTCTCGGCCTCAATCTGGACTCCTCCCTGAATCCCGTGGAGGCGACCCTGGTGTCCGTCAACAAATTCCGGTACCGGGCCGCACCGGGACTGCTGGGAGCGATCCGGTCCGCAGGGAGCCGGACCCCCCGCCTTTCGACCGGGGAGGAGGACGGCGAGCCGGCGCCGATGTCCCGGCTGCATCCGGTCGGGAACGACCGCCGGGATCCGATCATGTACCACCTGTACAAGGACATCGAGAACATCCTGCGCCCGGTGGTCCGCGACCTGCACGCGGGGCTGCGCCGGTATGCGCGTCTCAGCGCCCGGCCGCTGCTCGGACTGATCCCGGAACTCGTGTTCTACCTCGGGTGCGCGGATCTCGCCGCCGGGATGCGAGCCGCGGGGCTGCCGCTGTGCCGGCCCGCCATTGCGCCGGCGGACGAACGCGTATGCGTGATCCGCGACGCGTACAACATCCACCTTGCTCTCCACATGCTCGAACAGGGGGATGCGCTGCCGTCCGGCATGGTTTTCAACGACATCCGGTTTGACGACGGGGGCCGTATCCAGATCCTGACCGGTCCGAACCGCGGGGGCAAGACGGTCTATACCGCTGCGGTCGGGCTGGCGCAGGTGCTGTTCCAGGCCGGGATGCATGTTCCCGGCTCGGAGGCGCGGATGAGTCCGGTCGATACGGTATACACCCACTTCCCGGTCGACGAGAGCCGTACGGTCGAGCTGGGCCGGCTCGGCGAGGAAGCCAGCCGGCTCCATGCGATTTTCGACGAAGCCACCCCGCACAGCCTGGTGCTCCTCAACGAGTCGCTCGCGAGCACGAACCTGACGGAGGCGGTCTATATCGCGCAGGATGTGGTGAAATCTCTCCGGTTCCTGGGCGCGCGGGTGGTGTACAACACCCACATGCACGACCTCGCGGCCTGCGCGGAGGCGATCAACCGCGAGGTCCCGGGAGACAGCGCGGTCATCAGCCTGGTCACCGGGATGGCGGACGGCCGCCGGTCCTACCGGATCCAGCCGGGCGCGCCGATGGGCAAAAGCTACGCACGCGACATCGCGATGAAATTCGGAATCTGCTTTGAACAGGTGGTTCACGGATTGGAGGCACGTCGAACGCCGGATTTCCCATGCGCCTGATCCAGCCACATCTGATACACTGAAATGGGAACCGATCCACCTCCGCGTCCCGCGTCCGCTTCGGCCGCGGGACGGCAAGGGAGAACCCGCAGGCGCACGGCCCCTACAAGGGGCAGCGGCCCTCCGATGGGTCTGGCAGGGGAAGTGGAGATGAAAGAGGAAAAGGCCCCCAAGCTGACCACGGCCGCCGGCGCTCCGGTCGCGGACAACCAGGACAGCCTGACCGCGGGGCCCCGCGGCCCGATGCTCCTGCAGGACGTCTGGTATCTCGAGAAGCTCGCGCACTTCGACCGCGAGGTCATCCCGGAGCGCCGCATGCATGCCAAGGGATCCGGCGCGTTCGGCACCTTTACCGTTACGCACGACATCACCCGATACACCAAAGCGAAAATATTCTCCGAGGTCGGCAAGAAAACCGATATGTTCGTCCGTTTCTCCACGGTCGCGGGTGAGCGCGGCGCCGCGGACGCGGAACGCGACATCCGGGGTTTTGCCATGAAGTTTTACACCGAGGAGGGCAACTGGGACCTCGTCGGGAACAACACCCCGGTGTTCTTCCTGCGCGACCCGCTCAAGTTCCCCGACCTCAACCGAGCGGTCAAACGCGATCCCCGCACCAACCTGCGGAGCGCAAAGAACAACTGGGATTTCTGGACCTCCCTCCCCGAGGCGCTGCACCAGGTCACCATCACGATGAGCGACCGCGGCATCCCGTACTCGTACCGCCATATGAACGGGTACGGCAGCCACACATTCAGCCTGGTCAACGCCGCGGACGAGCGGGTCTGGGTCAAGTTCCACCTCAAGACGCAGCAGGGGATCCGGAACCTCACGGACGCCGAGGCCGAGGCGATCGTCGCCCGGGACCGCGAAAGCCACGGCCGCGACCTGTACGAAAGCATCGAGCGCGGGGATTTCCCGCGATGGACGATGTCCATCCAGGTCATGACCGGGGAGCAGGCGGACCGGATGCCCTACAATCCGTTCGACCTCACCAAGGT
>JAGOFF010000021.1 GCA_017997315.1 Clostridia bacterium | reverse complement strand
GGTGGGACATTGCCGCGTTCCTTGGCTGGGCGAAGACGGTTCCGGGTACCGGCCTTGATGGGACGCCGACACCAGGTACGGGCGTTCCCGCCGGAACCGGATCCGGCACTGCTGCAACCACTGAAACCGATGCGGTACTGCTTTCTGCAGAGGGGCTGCTGGAGCATCTCCCCGCCGGAATGGATTCCTCGCTGGGGTGGGCGACATGGAACGGAAACGGGTTTTCCTTTTCGGTTCCCGCCTTCCTGAATGCCGCGACGATGGTTGAGCAACTGGCCGTATCCGGCTTGACCGCGGACCGGATGGCAACCGGTGCGTTGCCGTCCGCTTCGGGATCACCTGCGTTTTCCGGCCGGTATCTCATAAAGATCGGAGACAGCTCCCGGTTGTCGGCCGAACGGAGCCGTCTCGGTCCGGCCCTCGGCTTGGCCAGGATTCCATTTGCGGGAACGGAACGGATCGGCGCGCATGTGTACTCATTGTGTGTCCGGGCGGATGCGGCTGCATCCCCGGGCGTCGCCGACTTTGCCGCCTTTGTCGCGCTGGATCCGGACGCACGGCTTCTGGCGTCGCGGTTTTACCAATCGGAGGGATATCTGCCGGTCCTCCGGGACCAAGAAGTCTGGGAGGCGACGGCGGGCAAGGCGGATGCGGTCCGGTTCTTTCTCGCGTACCGGCCGCTCCTGGAGAACGCCTATGTGGACGGCAGCACCTGCATCCCGGGCTGGGAAGCCGTATATACGGATCGTTTCCGCCGGGTGGAAAGTGAACTGCTGAAAGGGACATTGACCGCCGGGCAGGCTGTCGAGGCGCTGCAGGCGGATTCCTGACAAGCGGGAGGGAAGCCGGATGAACGGAACCGTCGAATGGAACCCTTTACGGATCGGTGATGCCGCACGGCTGTCCGTCAGCGGCGTGATCGGTTTCAATGAAAAGGACGTCCGCTCCCGCATCCGTGAATGGGTACGGCCGGCCTCCAGCCCGGTCCGCGCGTTTGCGGGATTCCGCACCGGGGATGGCGAGCCGAGGTGCGTCGGTATCGTAACCATCGCCGATCCGGAATCCGGCAGGGGGATCCTGCATGTTCCGGCCGTTCCTCAAATGGATTTGGAGGAACTCACGGAGTTTTTATGCACATTGATCGACATCGCTTTTTTTCGCCTGGGACTCCATCGGCTGGAGCTGGCCGCAGGAACCGGAGACGACTCCATGGCCGATGCGGCCCGTGCGTCGGGAATGAAGGAAGAGGGGATCCTGCGGGATGTGATCTACCGCGGCGGTCTGCACCGGGACGGCCGGTCATTTGTTCTGCTGCGTCCCGAGAGTACGTCGATGGCCTATGGGTTTGTCCCTTTTGAGAAGGGACTGGTGACGGTCCTGGGATCCACCGATGGGATCCGCCGCATCGGATTCATCCGCTTCGGCGAAATGCCGGATGACGGATTCCTGCGGGAAAGCGCGGCATACCGCGGATATCTGGATTCGGCCGGCACGGTTGCGCACGGGTTGTCAACCCCGGCGGACGTGTATCCGCCGCTTCCGGCCGAAGTGGATAAAGCCTGCCGGCAGATCGGGGAGTATCTGGCACACCGAAGGAGCGTCTTCGACATAAACGTCGACTGGACCGGACACGACAGCGGATTCCAGCGCCGGGTGTGGCGGATTCTGGCCGGAATCGGCTATGGGCGGGTGTGGACGTACGAGGATGTCGCCGCGGAGCTGGTCGGAACCCGTGCCGAGGCGCGCAGGATGACCCGCGCCGTCGGCGCCGCATGCGCGGCCAATCCCGTTCCCATTCTCGTACCCTGCCACCGGGTCATCGGCAAGGACGGAAAGTTGACGGGATTCTCCGGGGGGGTCGATATCAAGGAGTTCCTGCTGGCGCACGAGTGGATCGCACCGCCGGCCGCCGATCCGGGGGAGAACGCATGAGCGGCGGGAGCGTTCGGATCGACCCCGCCGTCCTGCTGGCGCCGGTTCCGGTCGCCATGGTCTCCTGCAAGGGTTCCGGAAGCGGGGACAAACCCAACATCATCACCCTGGCCTGGATCGGAGTCGCTTGTTCCGATCCTCCCGTTCTGAGCGCGGCCATCTCTCCAAAGAGATTCTCCTACGACTTGATCTTGTCCACCGGGGAGTATGTCGTCAACCTCGTCGACCGAAACCTGGCGGAGGCTTGCGATTACTGCGGGATCCGGTCGGGACGGGACGTGGATAAGTTCGAGGTCTGCGGATTGGACGCGATTCCCGCGGAGGGCATGATCCATGCGCCGGCGATCGCCCAGAGTCCGCTGTCGCTGTCGTGCAGAGTGATGAAGATCCTTCCGATCGGATCACACGACCTGTTCCTGGGTGAGGTGGTCGGCATCCGGGCTGCCGAGACGTTGGTGGATAAAACCGGAAAACTGGATCTGGGCGGCGCCGGTCTGATCGCGTTCAACCACGGCGAGTACTTCGAGACCGGCAGGCGTATCGGTTTTTTCGGTTACTCCGTGGCGCGGCCGAAGGTTCTGGCGCGGCGTCTGCCCGGGCATCGGAAAAATCCGAGGTTCGAGTAATCCTCTTTGTTACAGATGGAAAACATATGTTCTATATCCGTTGACAGTCCGTCAGCTGTGAAGTATGCTTGTCCCACAAGACAGAACATACGTTCTTGTACGGATGGGAGTGACAAGCATGGCACCGTTCAACCTGTTTCTGTTTCTAGCGCTGGCACTTGCCGGATGTGTGACGGTATACCTGTATCGGCTGGATTCGGAGGATGACGAGAGGATGGTTCCAACGGCGCATCGGGTCGCTGCTCCGTGGAGGGAACCGGACCGGAGACGGGCCATCCGGAATCCGGAGATGTGTTTTGCCTCCGGTCGTCGGGCGGATATGATCGCCTTTTTCGATCTTCCTTCAGAATCCGGTCCGGACGGAGGATCGGACACCCGCCTTTTGACGGATTTTCTGGTTGATGCCGGTTCCATGCATGCTTGCCGCGAGGCTTCAGGGAGGTCCCGCTGCGCCTGACGGATGCCCTTGCGATGCGCCTTGCGGAGATTCAGCGCTATTGACAAGTATGTTCTCCGTTCCTATAATTGCTCCAGTGCCAGAAAACGGCAGCACCAGACGGTGGGATTAGCTCAGTTGGTTAGAGCGCCAGATTGTGGCTCTGGAGGTCGTGGGTTCGATTCCCATATCTCACCCCAATATCCCTTTCCAGTGGATGGCCACCGGATGCCGCTGCAGAAAAACCCGCCGTCCGTCTGGCGGCGAATCATACCTCGTGATCGATGGGGTGTCGCCAAGCGGTAAGGCACGGGACTTTGACTCCCGGATTCGTAGGTTCAAATCCTGCCACCCCAGCCACGATCCACTAGCTCAGTTGGTAGAGCACTTGACTTTTAATCAAGGGGTCCGGAGTTCGAGCCTCCGGTGGATCACCAGAATGAGGAGCCCTGCGGGCCAAAGTTCCGCAGGGCTTCAATATTCCCGGATCCGCCGACTTTCGGCGAATCCTGCAGAAAGTCCGTATCCGTGGTAATCTGCCTGGTGCGGCATTTGAGCCCTGAAAGACTACGTAAAACGGACGGAGATACAGGATGGATCACAAGATCACGCCGATGCCCGCCGCGAACACAGGGATCCTGTCACGGATGGTGAACCGGCTTCCTCTTGTTGCAGCAGTCATCATCAGCGGTCTGTACTGCTGCATCCAGTCATTCAAAACATTTTCCATCGCCGAGGGATGGTATACCGTTTTTGCCCGATATATCAACAGCGGAAAGATTCCTTACCGGGACTTCGAACTGCACTTCACTCCGTTGTATGCCTATCTCATCGCCGGCATCACACGGGTGTTCGGATATGAGATCTATGTCCTGCGCATCGTCGGCATCCTTGTGTTTGTCTCGATCTGTGTCGTCAGCTATCTGCTTTTCGCCAAGTTGTTCAAGCCTTGGCTGGCGGCTGCTTGCGCCCTGACCACCGTCCTTTTCATGCAGTCGGAACCGGTGCAGATCTTCTACGACTATATCCGTGTGTTTGATCTGTTTGCCTACATCGCAACCTTGTTCCTGGTCACCCAGGTGGAACGTCTCGCACGGTCCGCAGGTGAGGGGCCTGCCGCGGTACCTTTCCGCACCTGCTCCGCGGCGGTCTTGAGCGGTTTCTTTGCGGCATTGGCTTTCCTTACCCGGCAGAACAGCGGAGCGTTTGTTCTGGCATACAGCGTTGTTCTGCTGCTCTTTGCGGGAATGGTCTTCAAGTCGGTCAGACAGGGGATACGGGGAGTGATGGCGTATCTGGCCGCATTCATGGGTCCCATTGTGCTGCTGTGCCTGTATCTGTTCGCGACCGGGAGTTTCCGCGCGTTTCTCGAGTCGACGGGAGGGGACGCCATCCAGTCCAAGGGGGGGATCATGACCGTCCTGTTCGCCTGGATGAAGATCTGGTACCGGCATGTCGTGTCGAACTGGCAGTATCTCCTCCTGTTTCTGGTAGTACTCGCCGTCAATCTGTTCCTGACCCGCTGCTGTGGAAAAAGCGGTCATTCCCGCAAAGGCACAACCATTTTCAGCTTCGGCTTCTGCGCAGCGTTGGCGGTCGGCATTGTCGGGTGCTACGGCTCGATGACGATTTCCCGCAGGATCGCCGTTTATGACAATGAACCCCTTCCGGCCATCTTCTATACCGTAGTGCTGCTGGTGTTTATAGTGGCTCTGGTCCGCTCGGGTCGCTGGAACCGCCCAGCGCCCTCCGGCAGTACTCCAGGTGCAGGAGCGGGGCTGCCGCTCTTCGCCCTGGCAGGCATGATCCTGGCCATCGGATACGGCAGCGGCACCTCGGCCGCGTTGTCACAGGGGCAGACCGCGCTGGCGGCCGGACTGATCCTCGGACTTCTGGTCGCCACCGCCGTACATCCGCTTGGCAGGATCATCCAGATCCCCGTTCTGCTGATCTTTCTTTTCATCGGGTTGAACGGTGTCTCCTTGAAGTTCATACAACCTTACTCATGGTGGGGATTGACGGAAGGACCGGCACGGTTTGCAACGGAGACGACCGATGTGAACCTGCTGTCGAACATCCGGATGACCCGGGAGACCAAAGAAGGGATTGAGCGGATCGTCAGCGCCATCGAAGATAATTCCGGCAAGGGCGACGAGATCTTTGTGTTTCCCCATGCCCCGATCTTCTACGCGATCACGGACCGGTATCCATCGACGTACACATTGGTGCAGTGGTTCGACGTCGCCAGTGACGAAAACGTGGTCAAGGATATCGACGTATTGAAAGAAAACCTGCCGGAAGTGATCGTGGATGTGTATATCCCGGAGTTCGTCACCCAATCCCACGAAACCCTGTTCCGTGGGATGAACCGGAAAAGCGGGCTGAGACAGATGGCGGAGGAGCTGCATCAGATCGTGTACTGGAACGATTACAAGCAGGTGGACGGATTCTGGATTCAGGAGTACTTCGTCGCCATCTACAGCCGGAACTAACGTTCAGCCGCCCCGGACTGCACCGCGCCTGGAAGGGATAGGCCGACTTGTTCCCCGACGAATACAATCGACGGTTTCAGGCCGGATTCCGGATCCATGCCGATCTGCTGGTCTCCGCACAGATTCAGGCTCACCACGCGGCGGTCGACACGGATGATGCGCAGAAGCAGGAGTGAATGTCCGGACGATTCCCTCAGATCCTCGACCAGGGCGGTCGCTGCCTCGAACTCCGCATACATCCGGTCCGGTCCGTCCGTGGCCATGAGAACGCGGTTGGGGTCTGAACCCGCTGCAATATCGTGGAAAGCGGCTTCCACCAGGAGGATGCGTCCGCGAAACCAGGCATCCGCCGCCTCGGGAGTCGGGGTCAGACTCCAGTCATGCGCCTTCAGGATAACGGGATCCGGTATGTCATGCTCTTCCAGAAGCCGCATGGTACGGACGTCTTCGGGGGTTGTGACGGCAGGAGGGAAAGCCGGAGTGCCGCACCCGGTCAGCAGACATGCCAAAAGAATCACGAGTACGGCTTTCCCCAAAGAAGAATCCACGACAATCCCCTCCGCACCAACCATTCCGCTTTGATCCTAATCCGGCGTTCCGGATGCATCGGTCCCGTTTGTTACGTCCGCCGACGCGACGCTTTTCTCCTATAATGGATAGACAAGGATCGGGAGGTGCGCGCATGGGAGACAAGAACGACAGGGAAATCCCGTCAAGATCCGGTAAGGAAGCGTTGGAGCGTATGGATGCCCAGGCGGGCGGCCTTCAGCTCAGCGCGATCCGCGATGAAGAGATTCCGCAGCTGATGCCGCTGTTCAACGAACCGGGGGCGGCGGGATTCTACATCCCTGCAATGATCCGTCCGTACTCGCAGGAACAGCTTAAGGCAATGATGGCGGACTGGAACGATCACGCGGAATCCTATGTGTTTGCGGTACGCAAAGAAGGGGATTTGGTGGGGATTGTCAATATCGACGGTTTCAGCTGGGCCAACTCGCATGCGGAGATCGGAATCGCCCTGATCAGCCCTCAATATCGTGGACATGGATACGCCTCATCCGCGTTGCATCTGCTGCTGGATTACCTGTTCCTGGATGTCGGACTCCATCGGGTCTACTGCAGGATCATGGAGGGCAACACATCCTCCATGCGGTTGTTCATAAACGCGGGATTCCGTCCGGAGGGGGTGATGCGGTCGCACATCCGCCGTCGCGGCACCTATATCGATATGCACCTGTACGGCTTGCTGGCCGAAGAGTGGGAACCGATCCGCAGTTGACGGTCCGGAACGCCCGAAGCCGTTTTACCGGTTCGCGACGGATTGCCGAATCTTGTCCCATGCCATTCCGCATGGTATCATGAATCCCGTTTCAGAATCGGTCTCAATACCATGTCCAACACGATAGGAGGCTTTCCCATGTCGCAGAACCCGTTGAAAGGCAACTTGATTTTCGGCCAGTCCGGCGGACCCACCTCCGTCATCAACGCGAGCGCCGCCGGCGTTTTCATCGAAGCGCTTGGCCACGGCGATGTCATCGAACATGTGTACGGTGCTGCGCACGGAATCGTCGGCATTCTGAACGAAGAGTTCTATGATATGTCGAAAGAGGATGCGGAGCAGCTGGAACTCCTGAAAACAACGCCTTCCTCCTCTTTGGGTTCCTGCCGATACAAACTCGCAAATCCGGATAAAGACGACAAGGACTACAAACGGATCCTTGAAGTATTTAAAAAGTACAACATCCGGTATTTTCTGTACAACGGCGGGAACGACTCCATGGACACCTGCAACAAAGTATCGACATACCTGAGTGACGCGGGATATGAGTGCCGCGTGATGGGAGTTCCGAAAACGATCGACAACGATCTGTGGGGTACGGACCATTGCCCCGGATTCGCATCCGCCGCCAAGTACATCGCGACCACCGTCATGGAAGTGTACGAAGATGCGCGTGTCTACAATACCGGCATGGTCTGCGTCATCGAGATCATGGGCAGGCATGCGGGCTGGCTTACAGCCGCCGCCGCGCTGGCCGGCCACAAAGGCCACGGACCCGACCTCATCTATCTGCCCGAAGTCGATTTCGACATTGACCGGATGCTCGTCGATGTAAAACGTATCTATGAGAAGGAAGGGAATGTCATCATCGCGGTGTCCGAGGGAGTGCAGACCAAGGACGGCAAGTTCATCCCGGAGCTTGTCGGCGAGGTCTCCGTCGACGCGTTCGGACACAAGCAGCTGGGAGGAACCGCGACGGTCCTTGCCAACTACATCAAGGGCAAGCTGGGATGCAAGGTCCGCGGCATCGAGCTGTCCCTCATGCAGCGCTGCGCCTCGCACCTCGCTTCGCGTACGGATGTCGACGAAGCGGTGCTCGCCGGCCGTATGGCGGTCCGCCAGGCGGTGGAAGGGCAGTCCGGGTACATGGTCGCCTTCGCCAGGCCTGAATCCGGGCCATATGCCTGCGAGATCAAGATGATCCCGCTGAGCGAAGTGGCGAACGCCGAGAAGAAAGTTCCCCGCGAGTGGATCAACGAGGAAGGGAACTATGTCAACGAAAAGTTCATCGACTACTGCCTGCCCCTGATCGCCGGCGAATCCTGCCCGCCCATGGTGGATGGGCTTCCCCGGTTTGCGACGTTGAAAAAGGTCAAAGTCTGACACGAACATCCTGTATGATGCAAGAACGAGGGTCCGGTGCGGCGACGCGTCGGACCCTCGCGTATTGTCAATCCGGTCCGCCTGCGTCAATCCCGCTGCAGCCGGCCTGAAGGCACGTCGAAAAGCCAATACCGCAGTCGACCCCTCCGGACGATATAGGCGCGGAGCACATCTTTCCGGATCCCGTCCGCCCGCGCCAACTCGTCATCCTGCGGCTCCAGTCCTCCGTACGTCACGGCGACATGACGGCCGGCAAGCCAGCGCAGTCTCTCTGCGATGTCGCCGGTCTTCCATGTGCCGGTATCATTGGCAACCCGGGCTGCGTAGACATGGGGCGTGTCGGACGGCACAGCCTTGAATCCGATTCCGGACAGCAGACCGGTCGATACTCGCCAGTACGCCTCCATCACGCGGGCTCCGCTGCCGAGCCGCCGCTTCGCGCGTTCGACGTCATACCAGTGCAGCCGGCGCCGATACAGCGCCCAAACGGCGAAAGCCGCGACCGCGGCGACCAGGACGGACAGCGCGATTCGGAACACGACGGTATCGACCTCCGGCTTTACCGTTACCGGAGTTCCGGTCGGCATCGGGGTTGAATCCGAAGGGATTTCCGTAATGGGATCCGGGCGCGGAGTCACGGTCTCATCCGGACCGGGTCCGGGAGCTGGTTGGTCAAAACCGGGGGTCGCATCGATCGGGATCCATCCGGCTCCCCGAACATAGACCTCGCACCAGGCGTGCGCATCCCTGCCGGTCACCCGGAACTGCAGAAGCCCGTCGTCCAGTTCCCGCGCCCGCTCGTACGACATGGAGAATCCTTCAACATAGCGTGCGGGCACGCCGGCGCATCGCGCCATCACAGTCATGGCCGTAGCGAAATACGTGCAGTATCCGACCTTCGTGTCCAGGAACCACTGCACAAAATCGATTCCGGGAGGAACGTCGGCCACCGTCAGGGAGTAACTGCAGGTTTCCTGGAGATAGTGACGGATGGATAGCGCGGCGGCGTACGGATTGTCCTGTCCGGCCGTGATCTCCTGCGAGAGGGTGCGGATGCTTTCCGGGAGGCTATCCGGCAGTGCCAGATACACCGCATCCGTCTGGTCCGGGATCGTCGAAGATACGCTCATCCTGCGGGTGTCATGATCGGCGACCACATCGGATATCAGTTCCGGGAAGGCGGGATCGGAAGTCCGGAGCACCCTGGCATCCAAACGATAGGCATCCCGTACGCGCAGGGAGCGCTGGGCGAAGATCTCACCGGCATCGTTGAAGTAGGGGATCAACCCGCCCCTGTCATCCGGTTCCAGGCTCAGAAGCCGGCCCTGGGAAAACAGCATGCTGCCGGTATTGGTCAGCATCCGGTATTCAAACGTGAGCGTGTCATGGAACAATCCGTCAAGCGATTCGGCCGGCCATCGGCCGGCATCCGGCAGATCCAATGAAAACGCATCTTCGAGGACGCCGCTCTGCTGCGGGAACAATCCGTCCAGCCGATGGTCATCGTGAGCGGCACTGACAGTCCAGCGGTCCCCGAGGTAGTTGTCCAGCACAGTGCACTTCAGGAGTGCGGCGCGGGCCGCCGTCACCGCCATCACCGGTTGCGAGGAAGGATTGGCCGTCCCGCCCAGCCGGCCCTGATCCGGATAATAGCCGAACGCTTCGATGCTGAATCCCTCACGTGCGGCGGGTCCGCCGAAATTGAACCGGAGCCGGTCCGCCAGATCGTCGATCCATCCGATCACGGTCGGAGAACGAAGCCGCGAGGTGTCTTCCGGGAGTACCGCGAAAGGAAGCCAGGCGATCAACAGCGCCAAAGGGATCGCCGTCAGCGCCAGGACGGAACGCGGAAGCGCCGGACGCGCGACACGGATCCGCCTGGATTCCCGCGCCGGGGTCTGGATCGAGACCATATACAATCCGGCAAGAACCGGGACGGACCAGGCGATCAGATCCGGCGCACCGAAAAAGTACGCATGTCCGGCAACGGCCGCAAAGATGCCGAGAGCGGCGATCGGAAACCGGAACCGCAATGCCGTCAGCCAGACTCCCGCCGAGATCGCACCGCAGGCGCACCACTGGAACGCCTGCTCATAATACGTGTTCATCGGCTGCCATCCGGTCACGTGCAGACCCGCCCATCCGAGGAAGTCCGCGATGTCCGGCAGCAGATCCTGGATCGGTTTGCGGAAAGCGAACAGCGATATGGAGAGGATCGCCAATGTGCCGAGGACACACCACCGGTTCCAGAAACAGGCGGACATGGCCAGCAGAGCAAGAGCGGTGTACAGCATCGTTCCGGCCGCGGATGCGTCCGGAGCCGCCGTCTGCATGAACAGCAGGGCCACGGGCGCGGCAAAGAGCCAGGCCACGGCATGCCTGGCCGAAAAATCGACGAGCCAGGCGCCGGTTCCCCGCTTCATGGCCGGACCTCCGGGGACGGAGCGGCGGCAGGCGCAAACGGCTCCGCCTGACCATGGGCGTCCGGGCGGTACAACCCCCGGTCCGGATCCGCGACCATGCTCCGGATCCCGGACTGCTCCAGCCGGTGCGCACGCTGTGCGGACAACGGGCGGGCCACAGGCTGCGGCACCGCAATCACAAGCGTGATATCGATCCCCCCGTCCGCCAGCGACGCGAGGGAAGCCAGCAGCCCGTCTTCCGGCTGAGGACCGATCACGATCATCCGGCCGCCCTTGGACAGCAGAGGGGATTCGAACTCGATGATCTCCTCCGCCGAATGGGTTCCGGTCAACGGCATGGCGGCGAGAAACCGGTAAAAACGCGGATCGTCCGCCGCGTCCGCGCCGTGCAGATGGACGATGTCGTCCGTCTGGGTCGTCAACCGAAGGGGATGGCCGGACTCCAGCAGAAAGGAACAGATCGAGTATGCGGCCTCCACCAGCGCATCCGTATACTTGATGGTTTCAACGGTATCCCTGCCGAAAGGACGGGCATCCAGTATGACCGAGATTTCATCCCGCGTCGTACTGTCGAATTCCTTGACCATCCAGGCGCCCATCCGGTCCGAAAGCTTCCAGTGAATCCGCTTGAACGCATCTCCTTCACGCCAGTCGCGCATATCGAAAATGGAGGTCAGATCCTCTGAGAAATCACGATGCAGCGCGGGTTTCTCCTCCAGCACCGCCATGCTGTCCGCCGACTCCGGGACTGCGGCGCGGCGTGGCCATACCGTTACGGAGACGAGCGGCCGGCCCCGGACGGCAAGTTTCCGGGTCAGGAACCCGAAAGGATCCATCAGCGCGGCGAAGGAGACGCCGGCTTCATACACCCCTTTGTACAAGCAGGTCATGTCGAGGGAGAAAGACCTCCTGCTGAACGGCGGCATCGACAGCGCCATGCCCGGATCGACCCCGAGGAAAGGGGAGTCGACCGTCCGGCATGAAAGCTCCATCCATACCACCGGAAAAGGAGACCGGTTCCGGACGGTGATTTCGAGCCGGTCCGACTGCCCCTTGACCGGATCCGGATCGTCCGCTGCCGCATGGACCGTGAGCAGGGCGGATGCGGCGACATGCCATAAAACGGCTCCGCACACCAGCGCCAGACAGGTGAAGGCCCCCCAGGACAGCATGCGGTCACCCGTGTACAGCATGGCGACCGTCAGGACGACCGCCAGCAGGACAACCAGCCGGAACCGTGCGCCGGAACGGCGCTGGCGCCGCTTCATATCGCTCTCGGCACCGTCACGGAAGAAACCACCGACTGGATGACATCGCGCGCCGTGCGCTTTTTCAGCCGGGCTTCCGGCCTGAGGAGGATCCTGTGGGAAAAAACCGGATGGATCATCCTCTGGACATCGTCCGGAGTGGCGTAATCCCGGTTCTCCAACAGCGCCCAGGCCTTCGCGGAAGCCATGAGCGCCAGCGCGCCGCGCGGACTGATCCCGAGCGTGACGTCGGCGTGCGTCCGTGTGGCGGCGGACAGAAGAGCAATATACTCCCGGAGAGGTTCGGAACACCGGATCCGGTCGACCTCGTCCTGGAGATGCAGCACCGTCGGCACATCCGCGACCGGCTCAAGATCCACGAGCGGGGAGTGTCCGTTGAACCGCTCCAGGATCGCCATTTCCTGCGTCAGGCTCGGATAGCCCAGTGCGATCCGCATGAGGAAGCGGTCGAGCTGGGCTTCCGGCAGCGGATAGGTGCCGACATACTCGACCGGGTTCTGGGTCGCCAGAACCATGAACGGCTGGGGGAGGGGATACGATCGTCCGTCGACGGTGACCTGGTTCTCCTGCATCGCTTCGAGCAGACTGGACTGCGTCTTGGGCGACGTCCGGTTGATTTCGTCCGCCAGGACGATCTGGCTCATGATGGCTCCGGGGCGGAACGCCATGTCGCCGCCGGGAGCGGATGGGACGGAATAGCCCGTAATGTCGGACGGCATGATGTCCGGGGTGAACTGGATGCGGCGGAACGTGCATCCGAGCGAACGGGCCAGCGCCGTGACCAGCGTGGTCTTGCCGATGCCGGGGACATCCTCCAGCAGCACGTGTCCCCGGCAGAGGAGGGCTGTCAGGATGAGGTTGACGGCAAACTCCTTGCCGACGACCACACGGCCGATGTTCTGCCGGATCGCTGCGATGGTTTCCTGTACCTGCATGGCTTGCCCTCGATTCTTATACGGAATAATATGTACATTTTACCATATCAACATGGCAAACCGTGTCTGGACAAGCCCTTGCCGGTGCTGTAAAATACGTAGGCGTCGGTCGGCATTCCGATGACGCGGGTGTAGTTCAATGGCAGAACTTCAGCCTTCCAAGCTGATCGCGTGGGTTCGATTCCCATCACCCGCTCCACATCGAGCAGGCGGTTTCCGTCGAGGAGGCCGCCTGTTTGATCAAAGGAATCCGATCGATGATCCGGGCCTATAGCTCAGGTGGACAGAGCAACAGCCTTCTAAGCTGTGGGTCGCAGGTTCGAGTCCTGCTAGGCTCGCCATCCGGCCGTCCGTGCAAACCGGGCGGCCCTTTTTTGCGGCCGGACGCGCCGGCCCGGTCTGCTATAATCGATGCAGGCGAACGTTGGAAGGGGGATGTCCTTGACCGCATCCGGCAAACCATCGAACCGTTACGACAACGAAAGCATCTCCTCGCTGAAAGGCGCGGATCGGGTCCGGCTCCGGCCGGGCGTCATCTTTGGCTCCGACGGACTGGAGGGCTGCCAGCACTCTTTTTTCGAGATCCTGTCCAATTCCATCGACGAAGCGCGCGAGGGATACGGGGACCGCATCGATGTGCGGCGGTTCCGGGACGGCACGCTTGAGGTCGAGGATCGGGCCCGGGGCATACCGCTCGACTGGAACCCGAAAGAGGAGCGTTTCAACTGGGAGCTGATCTACTGCGAGCTGTATGCAGGCGGCAAGTACGACAACAACTCGGGCAGGAACTATGAGTTCAGCCTGGGTCTCAACGGGCTCGGCGCCTGCGCGACGCAGTATGCGAGCGAGACGTTCGACGTCGTTTCGTTTCGGGACGGATTCCGGCACAGCGTGCATTTCGAGCGCGGGGAGAATGTCGGCGGACTCACGAAGGAAGAGATCCGGAGCAAGCGGACCGGTACGATCCAGCGATGGAAACCGGATCGCGAGGTCTTTACCGACATCGCCATCCCCCTGTCCTATTTCAAGGAAACCCTCAAGCGTCAGGCAGTCGTGAACGCCGGGGTCCGTTTCATCCTGTGGGACGAGGAAAGCGGGGAAGAGACCGAATTCTCCTACCCGGACGGCATCCTCGGATATGTCGCCGAAACCGACGCCGGATCCGGATTCACATCGCCGGCGCTTTTTGAAGCGACCGGTCAGGGGCGTGACCGGGACGACAAAGAAGATTACCGCGTCAAAGTGGGGGTCGCCTTCTGTTTCAACAACGAAATCAACCTTCTGGAGTATTATCACAACTCCAGCTGGCTGGAGCACGGAGGATCTCCCGACCGGGCGGTCAAGAACGCGTTCGTGTACGAAATCGACAGGATGATCAAGGATCAGGGCAAGTACAAGACCGGCGAGGGTAAAATCGCCTTTCAGGACATCCAGGACAGCCTGATCCTTGTCGCGTCCTCCTTTTCCACGTCGACCAGCTACGAGAACCAGACCAAGAAAGCGATCAACAACCGCTACATCCAGGAGTTCATGACCGACACCATCAAGTCCCGGCTGGAGGTCTGGTTCATCGAGAACAAGCCGGATGCCGACCGGATCGTCGAACAGGTGCTTGCGAACAAGCGAAGCCGGGAGAATGCGGAAAAGCAGCGGCTGACGCTCCGGAAAAAGCTGACCGGCAGCATCGATATCGCAAACCGCGTCAAGAAGTTCGTCGACTGCCGGACGCGCGATGTGAACCGTCGGGAACTGTATGTGGTGGAGGGGGATTCCGCGCTCGGCTCCTGCAAAATGGGGCGCGACGCGGAATTCCAGGCGGTAATGCCGCTTCGCGGCAAGATCCTGAACTGCCTGAAGGCCGGATATGACGGGATTTTCAAGAGCGAGGTCATCGTCGATCTGATCAAGGTCCTCGGCTGCGGCGTCGAGATCCAGTCCCGGCACAGCAAGGAGACCAACGGATTCGATCTGGCCGCCCTGCGATGGGACAAAGTGATTCTCTGCACGGATGCGGACGTCGACGGATACCATATCCGCACGATGGTGCTCGCGATGATCTACCGCCTCATGCCGCAGCTGATCACTGCCGGCAAGGTCTTCATCGCGGAAACCCCGCTGTTTGAAATCACATGCAAGGGACGCCGTGATCGGGAGGAAACCACCCATTTCGCGTTCAACGAGAAGGAGAAGGCGGAGATTCTGGCCCGGCTGGGTGCGGAGAAATGCAGCATCCAGCGATCCAAAGGGTTGGGGGAGAACAATGCCGACATGATGTGGACAACGACCATGAATCCGGCTACGAGACGGCTCATCCGGATCGTTCCGACCGACGCGCAGCGGACCTCCGAAGTGTTCGACCTGCTGATCGGGGACAACCTCGCCGGACGGAAAGCGCACATCGAAAACAACGGGAACCGTTACCTCGACATGCTCGACATCGGCTGACGCCGCCGTCGATCCGGAACCGCCAGGGAGAGCATCCATGCCCAAAGACAACCGAAAAGACAGCAAAGACATCGTCCGGACGACGGTGGAGGACCAGCCGATCACCGACACGCTGGAATTGAACTTCATGCCGTACGCCATGAGCGTTATCGTATCCCGTGCGATTCCCGAGATCGACGGATTCAAGCCGAGCCACCGCAAACTGCTGTACACCATGTACCGCATGAATCTGCTGAACGGTCCGCGCATCAAATCGGCGAACGTCGTAGGCCAGACGATGCAGTTGAACCCTCATGGCGAACTGGCCATCTACGACACCCTTGTCCGCCTGACACGGGGCAACGAGTCGCTGCTTCATCCGTATATCGATTCCAAGGGAAACTTCGGCAAACAATACTCCCGGGACATGCAGTACGCCGCGGCGCGGTACACCGAAGTCCGGCTCGACAGGCTGTCGGAGGAGCTGTTCCGGGGGCTGGACAAGGATGCCGTGGATTTTGCGGACAATTACGACGGGACGCTTCGCGAACCCACCCTGCTTCCCGCGTCGTTTCCGAGTATCCTGGTGAACGCCAACCAGGGCATCGCGGTCGGAATGGCAAGCAACATCTGCCCGTTCAATCTCCGCGAAGTCTGCGAAGCGACCATCGCATACCTGCGGAATCCCGGAATCGACCTGCTCGATATCATCCCGGCCCCGGACTTCCCGACCGGAGCGGAAATCATCTACAACGCGGATGAAATGCAGCGTGTCCTGACCACGGGCCGGGGACCGGTCCGGCTGCGCGCGAGATATCGGATCGACAAGAAGAACGGGGTCATCGAAGTGTTCGAAATCCCGTACTCGACCACGGTCGAGGCCATCATCGACGAGGTTTCCGAACTCGTCAAGAGCAACAAGGTGCGCGAGATCGGTGACGTGCGCGACGAGACGGACCTGTCGGGGCTCCGGATCGCGATCGAGTACAAAAAATCCGCGGATCCGGAACTCCTCATGCAGAAACTGTTCCGGCAGACCTCGCTGCAGTGTACCTTCAGCTGCAACTTCAATCTCCTCATCAACGGGATGCCCCGCGTGCTCGGCGTCCGGCAGATCCTCGGGGAATGGCTGAACTGGCGCCGGAGCTGCGTCCACAGGGAAACCGCGTTCGAACTGCAGCGCAGGCAGGACCGGCTCCACCTGCTGCTGGGCATGGAAAAAATCCTCCTGGACATCGACAAGGCGATCCGGATCGTGAGGGAGACCGAGAAGGAGGCGGATGTCGTTCCGAACCTCATGGAGGGGTTCGGCATAGACGCGGCGCAGGCGGAGTACGTCGCCGAGATCCGTCTCCGGAACCTGAACCGCCAGTACATCCTGTCCAGAGTCGCCGATATCCGGGCGCTCCGCGACGAAATCCGGAATCTCGAGGACATCCTGGCCGACAAAGAGCGGTTGGACGACGTCATCATCGCCGGGCTGGAGTCCGTCATGAAGAAATACGGCGCGGACCGCCGGACCGCCATCGTCCCGGACGACGAGGTGGAAGAACTGTCCGATCACCAGATGATCGAAGATTTCCGGCTGCGGCTGTTCCTGACCGCGCACGGGTATGTGAAGAAACTCGCGTTGACCTCGCTGCGCAGCGCAGGAGACCTGAAGACCAAGGAGGACGACCGCATCATCCTTGAGCTGGAAAGCCACAACAAGGCGGACCTTGTTTTTTTCACGAACCGGTGCAACGCCTACAAACTCAGCGCATATGAGATCCGTGACCACAAGCCGTCGGATATCGGGGAGTATGCACCCAATCTGCTGAGCCTTGAGGAAGGTGAGCGGGTGGTCCATCTGGTGGAGACCGACGATTATTCCGGCTTTCTGCTGATCGGTTTTGAAAACGGGAAAATCGCCCGCGTCCCGCTCAAGTCCTACGAAACGAAAACGCGCCGCAAGAGGCTCGTCAACGCGTTTTCAGCCGTCTCCCCGGTGGTCGCGATCCGCCACTCCATGACGGAGGAGCCGTATGCCGTATGGTCCAGCGGCAACCGGCTGCTGGTTTTCAACAGCCAGGATGTCACGGAAAAGACAACACGGTCCGCGCAGGGGATCCAGGTACTGACCCTTCGCAAGGGGTGCCGGATGTCCGATCTGAGCCGGTTGGAAAATGCCGGGATTGTCGACCCGAAACTCTATCGCGCCCGATCCATCCCTTCGTCCGGCTCGGTGATCCGGGAAGGCACGGTGGAAGCGCGGCAGATCGGGCTGGAGTTTTTGTTGTCGGTGCTCACCCTGGTCTGGATGGCCGACATTGCGGCCTACTTCGGTGGCAAAACGTTTGGGCGGCGCAAGCTGGCGCCCAGCGTCAGCCCAGGCAAAACCTGGGAAGGCGCGCTCAGCGGCGCGTTGGGCGTGCTGCTGCTGGCCAGCCTCTGGCTGTTCGCCGACGCCCAGGGTTGGGCCGGTCAGGGCAGCCTGTACGCACGGCTCTGGTCCTTCGGGCCTTTGTTCGCGGTCGTTGGTCTGGCGTTTCTCACCAGCATGAGCGTGGTGGGTGATCTGGTCGAATCGCTGGTCAAGCGCAGTGCTGGGGCCAAAGATTCCAGCCAGCTGTTGCCGGGCCACGGTGGGGTGCTGGACCGGGTCGATGCCCTGCTACCGGTGCTGCCTTTGTCCATGATGATCATCACCTTCTGAACCCATGTCCGCACCGCAACTTGTCACGGTTTTGGGCTCTACCGGCTCGGTGGGCAGCAACACGCTCGATGTG
>JAGOFF010000237.1 GCA_017997315.1 Clostridia bacterium | reverse complement strand
GATTGGGCTTGAGCGCCACGGAGGCTCCGCCCGGATTCCGGCGCGCGGCGTCGTGCGCCTCCAGCAGCGTGACCGCCATGACGCGCGCATCCGTGCCGTGCGTCAGCCTGATAAGCCGGCTGGGAACCGTACCGCTCACGCGTTTACAACGTTGACCGGCCGGCCCGCGATATACGCGGCCAGGTTGTCGGCGGCGATGTCCATCAGGCGCGCGCGCGCTTCCTTGGGCGCCCAGGCGATGTGCGGGGTGATGAAGATGTTCCTGGCGCCCAGCAGGGGGTTGTCCGAACGGATAGGTTCGGTCGACACCACGTCGACTCCCGCCGCATATACCTTTCCGCTGTTGAGGGCGGCCGCGAGGTCCTCCTCGACGACCAGCGGGCCGCGCGAGGTGTTGATCAGGATCACACCGTCCTTCATCTTCGCGATGGTGTTCTTGTTGACGATTCCCTGGGTGGAGGGGAACAACGGGCAGTGCAGCGAGATCACGTCCGCCTGCGCGAGCATCTCATCCAAAGCCGCGTACCGGCAGGTTTCGCTTTCCAGCGCCTTGTTCTGGTAGTCGTCGACCGCGAGCACGCGCATCCCGAGCGCCTCGGCGATCCGCGCGGTCGTCTGGCCGATCCGGCCGAAGCCGATGATGCCCATGGTCTTGCCCGCCAGTTCGATCAGGGGGTGCTTCCAGTAACACCAGTCCAGCCCCTCGGTCCACTCCCCGTTTTTGACCGAGTCCGAATGCTCCGCGACATGGTGGCAGATCTCCAGCAGCAGGGCGAACACCATCTGCGCGACCGCGGGCGTGCCGTATGTCGGGATGTTCGTCACGGTGATCCCCTTCTCCTTGGCGGCGTTGACGTCGATCAGGTTGTAGCCGGTCGCCAGTACGCCGATGAATTTCAGTTCGGGGCACTTGTCCATCGTCGCGCGGCTGATCGGGGTCTTGTTGGTGAAAATGTACGGGGCGTTTCCGATCCTGGCGACGATCTTATCTTCGGGAGTGCGGTCATATACCGTCAGTTCTCCCAGCGCGGAAACCCGGTCCCAGGTCAGATCGCCCGGATTGAGGGTGAAGCCGTCCAAAACAACAATACTCATCAAATTGATCCTCCAATACTAGCTGTTCATCATACTGCCGGTTCTCGTCATGCGAATGCGGCTGACCGGCTCAGTCTTCCAGTATCGCCCAGGCCCGGTTGAGAACCCGCTTCGCATTCGCGACGACGATGTCGGGATCCTCGTCCTTCCACGGCTTGACCTCGAACGAAAGCACCATGGGGTTTTCTTTCCGGAAAAAGCCTTCCTCGCGGCATATGCGGAGGAAGTCCAGCATCTCGGGCACATCGTTCGCTCCGTTGGGGAAGCCGAACCGCGGATGCGTGTCCCCGAACGCCTCGGCGCCGCGCACCATGACCGCGCTGCCCACATGGAGATGCGTGATGTACGGACGCAGCGTCTGCAGTACGAAACGCGAGGTCTCATAGGTCTGGGGGAAGTGGGAAAGGTCGACCAGGAGGCCGAAATTGTTGTACCGGGTCCGCATGTCCGCCGCAAAGCGGGCGGCAAGCGGGGCGGGTCCGATCAGGGATGCTTTGTCGAGGTCGTAGTCAAACACCTCCAGCTCCACGGACATCCGCTTGCCGGCCGCATAGGCGCACAGCGCGTCCGTGGTCTTGACGAGCTGGGCGAAGGACTGCTCGCGGGTGGCGGCCTCCCACTTTCCCGACAGGAAAGCGATGCCTTTGGCGCCCATGTATTCCGCTTCGTCGATCGCCTCCATCAGCGTGGCTTCGGCTTTGCGGCGTCCGTCCTCGTCGAGGTCGTTCGGATTGAGTCCCGTGGTCAGCAGCCGCGGCTGCGCGCCGTAGCACACCGTCATATGGCCCTGTGCGAGGATGTCGCGCGCCGTCTCCCGTACGGCGGCATCCTTGATCCAGGTCACCTCGACGGCGTCGAAGTAGTCGTCCGTTGCGATTTTGCGGAGCGTTCCGGGGATGTCCCCCTCGCCGCGCATCGTGGACGGGTAGGCCATGAAATGGATCAGGCCGATCTGGAAGTACTTGTGCATGGAGTCTTTCATGTCTTTTCCCTCGCTTGGTTAATGGATACCGGTGCCAAGCCGCACGATGCGCATGACACGCTCCGCTGCGTCCTCCAGGAGTTCCCCGGACCGGGCCAGCGCTTCGTCCAGCGGCATTGCGCGGTTGACTGTGCTCATTATAGCATCGACGCCGTGGTCATAAACCGCTTCGGCGCCCTTCCCGATGTCGCCCACGATCGCCAGTACCGGCAATCCGAGCCGCTTGGCGCGGCGGCCGACACCGACCGGAACCTTGCCCATCACGGACTGGGCGTCGATGCGTCCCTCCCCGGTGACGACAAGATCCGCATCCGCGGACTTGGCGTCGAAGCCGCATACGTCCAGCACGATCTCGATTCCCGGGCGCAGGACCGAGCGGGTGAACACAAGCAGCGCGTATCCCAGCCCGCCGGCCGCGCCGGCCCCCGGGGTATCCTCCAGATCCTTTCCGAGCTGTTCGCGCACCACGGATGCATATCGGGCGAGCGCGGCGTCCAGACGGGCGACCATTTCAGGGGTCGCGCCTTTCTGGGGGCCGAAGACGGCGCTTGCGCCCCGTTCGCCGCACAGCGGATTGTTGACGTCGCACGATACGATGATCTCGGTGTCCGCGAGCCGGGGATCCAGGCCGGATGTGTCGATCGTTGCAAGCTCCGAGAGGCCCGCTCCCCCGTAGCCCAGTTCGCGGCCTGCGGCATCCCGGAACGAGACGCCGAGAGCCTGCGCCATTCCGATGCCGCCGTCGTTGGTCGCGGAACCGCCGATCCCGATGTAGATCCGGCGCCTCCCCGCATCCAGCGCGGCACGGATCAGCTGTCCGGTCCCGTATGTCGTGGCGGCAAGCGGATTCCTGCGTTCACGCGGCACCAGGGGAAGACCCGAAGCGGCGGCCATCTCGATGACCGCGTCGCCGTTGTCCAGAATTCCGTAGAACGAGTCGCGCGTCTCCCCGAGGGGGCCCACCACACGGGCGGGCACGATCCGTCCCCCGGCTCCGGCGACCATGGCCTCGACCGTCCCCTCCCCGCCGTCCGCGATGGCGATCTTGACGACCTCGGCATCGGGATACACCTTGCGGATGCCGGTTTCGATCCTTCCGGCGACCGCCAGGCTGGAATTGCTGCCTTTGAACGAATCCGATGCGATGACGATCTTCATGGGTTCCTCCTCCGTCACTGGATACGGTTCTCTTCCATCATGGTGGCGAGATACAATGCCAGCGCGTCGCGCAGGCGGCGGGGGTCGTGTCCGGTCAGCGACGCCAGGCGGCGCAGGCGGTACTGCAGCGTATTCTTGTGGATGCCCAGCTGGGCGGCCGTTTCCGCGAGCGAACCTTCGGTCTGGAAATACACGGCCAGCAGCCGGGTCCACTCCGCGGCTTCCGCATCGGAAAGACCGCGCAGCACACGGCTGCGGAACTCCCGCCAGACCCGCGCCGGGACCTCCTGCAGAAAAAGCTCCAGGGCGATGTCCCCGAACGCCAGGATGTCGCGCCGGCGGGAGGATTGGGCATTGCGTGCGGCCCTCTCGGCCTCCCGGGTGGAGTCCCGCATCTCCGTAAACGTCTTGCGCGGCATTCCGATGCCCCCCGCCGCCCGGATCGGGAAAGCGCCTTCCACAGACTGGCGTGCGGCATCCAGCCGTTCGCGCGCTTCGGACGTCGAGTCGGTGTCGATCAGCAGCACGATCCGGTTTCCGATCGCGGTGACCGGTGCGTCCCGTC